>CALLYR010000482.1 GCA_937859005.1 uncultured Paracoccus sp.
ATGAGTTCGGAAATCTGCCCCTGCCGCACCAGCGCCGGCGACTGCGCCCCGGTCGAGGCATCGGCGAACAGCATCTGCACGTCGCGCGCCCGCACCTCGCGTCCGTTGATGCGCCAGGCCGATCCCGCATCGCGCGCGATCCGCCGCGTCACCTCCAGCGCGTCCGCCCGGTTGAAGCCCGCGGGCGCCAGCCGGGCGCGGTTGTCGAGGGCCAGCGTGACCTCGGCCTGCCCCCGTGCGGGACGGCGGGTGGTGCCGGCGAAGATCACGTCCTCCATCCCCTCGCCGCGCATGGCAGTGGGACGGCTTTCGCCCATGACCCAGCGCAGGGCTTCCAGCAGGTTCGACTTGCCGCAGCCGTTCGGGCCGACGATGCCGGTCAGGTCGTCGCGGATGACCAGTTCGGCAGGATCGACAAAGCTTTTGAAGCCGGTCAGGCGCAGGCGGTCGAAACGCAAGCGGGGCCCTTCGGGGGAAACGGAAATGCGCGCGGACAGTGGGGACTTGCGGGGACGAAGTCAACGGAACCGGCCTGCGGCGCAGTCCCCCTAGGCGCAGTGTCCCCCCTTTGCTATGCCGGTCCCATGATCCCGCTGCTGGCCACGATCCTTGCCTTTGAACTGATCGGAGAGATCGCCTCGCGCGCCTTCGACCTGCCGATGCCCGGACCGGTGATCGGCATGGTGCTGCTGCTGGGCGCGTTCCGGCTGTGGCCCGCCCTGCTGGACCGGCTGCGCCCGGTGGGTCAGGGGCTGCTGGCGCATCTGTCGCTGTTCTTCGTGCCCGCGGGTGTCGGCATCGTCGCGCATCTGGGCCTGTTGCGCGACTATGGCGTGGCGATGGTGGTGGCGATCGCCGTTTCGACGGTGCTGGCGCTGGCGGCCGGGGCCCTTGCATTCACCGCGGTCGCGCGCCTGACCGGCAATGCCGAAGAGGATGAGGAGGCGCCATGAGGGCCGATCCGGCGCTGATCTGGGCCTATCTGACGCAGGGGCCGCTGTTGTGGCTGGTGGCGACGCTGACGGCCTATGCGCTGGGGGATGCCTGCTTCCGCGCCACGGGACGGCAGAGCTGGGCCAATCCGGTGCTGATCGCGGTGGCTCTGCTGGGCGGGCTGCTGATCGGGACGGGCACCGATTATTCCACCTATTTTCAGGGGGCGCAGTTCGTCCATTTCATGCTGGGTCCGGCGACAGTGTGCCTGGCGATCCCGATGGCCGACAACCTGCCGCGAATGCGGCGGGCGGTGCTGCCGATCGCGGCGGGGCTGGTGGCGGGATCGCTGGTGGCGGTCGTCTCGGCGCTGGCGATTGCGCGGGGCTTTGGCCTGCCGCAGGATGCGCTGGCCTCGCTTGCGCCCAAGTCGACGACCGCGCCGGTCGCCATCGGCATTTCGGAACGGCTGGGGGGGCTGCCCACGGTCACGGCCATGCTGGTGCTGATGACCGGGGTCTTCGGTGCGATCGTGGTCACGCCGCTGTTCAATCTGCTGGGACTGCGCGACTGGCGGGCGCGGGGGCTGGCGGTCGGGACTGCCGCGCATGGGATCGGGACCGCGCGCGCGCTGCAGGTGAATCCCACGGCCGGGGCCTTTGCAGGCATCGGCATGGGGCTGAATGCGGTGCTGACCGCGCTGATCGCGCCCCTGGTGATGCGCCTGTTCGAATAGGGCGCGGCCTGCCCCGCATGACAAGGGCCGCCCCGCAGGACGGCCCGACGGATTTTGGGATGGATGGCAGGTTCAGGCGGCTTCGGCCTCTTCCGCGGCCTGACGGCGTTCGCTTTCCTCGCGCGACAGCGCGACCGAGGTGCGCACGCCCTTGGATACGAAATCGACCAGACCCTTGACCACGCGCTCGTTCGGGTCGATGCCCGCGCAGCTCAGCACCTCGCGCCCGTCGCGCGACCGGGCCCAGCGGGCGATCTGTTCGGCCCCGTTGCCGTATTTCTTGTCATCGGCAATGGCGTCGTCCAGCGCCGCCAGAACGACAGCTGCGAACAGCTTGCGGGCACGCTGTCCCTGTTCATAATTGAAAGCCGAACCATCCACAAAATCGCGCATATGATCTTCCTGTATATGATGCCCCGTCCTCGGGGGCTGCGGGCCGCCGAGCCCGCTATCACGTTCCTGGTCCGGGGCATCGCGCTGCCTTAGCCCGTTCTGCCCCCGATTCGTTATACCCGCCGCCGCAATGCGGCCATGCATGCGGCGCAAGCCGCACGGATCCCTGTAATCGCTACGGATTGAAGCACCATCGCGACATGTGGGAGGCCGCCCGACGCTTGACAACCCGCAAAGGTCGTTCCGGTTGCCCGAGGATTCCGCAGCGGGGGTCAATCCTGCGCCCTGATCGGCGGTTTTCCGCCGGCAGCGTCGAACAGGTCAAGCTGTGCCGGCGGCGGCGTGTCGGCGCGGGGGCACAGGGCCGACAAGGTGATCCCCAGCAGCCGCAGCCCGCGCGGGTCGGGCAGGACCTGCACCAGCAGATCGCGCGCCACATCCAGCAGGTCTTCCCGCACAGCGGGGCGGGGCAGGCTGCGGGCGCGGGTCACGATCCGGAAATCGCCGTATTTCGCCTTGAGCGTGACCGTGCGCCCGCTGACCCCCTGGGCAGCCGCGCGGTCCCAGACCTTGACGGCCAGCGGCGCCAGCGTCTCGGCTGCGGCAGCCGGGTCGTGGATGTCGGTGGCAAAGGTGGTCTCTGCCCCCACCGACTTGCGGATGCGGTCGGGACGCACCTCGCGGAGGTCGATGCCGCGGGCGATGTCGAAGTAATACCGGCCCGCCTTGCCGAAGCGCGCGGTCAGGAACTCCAGCGACTGGCGGCGCAGGTCGGCGCCGGTGCGGATGCCGTGGCGTTCCATTTTCGCCGCGGTGGCGGGGCCGACGCCGTGGAACCGCCCGATGGGCAGGGTCAGGACGAAATCCGGCCCGGCCTCGGGCGGGATCACGAACAGCCCGTCGGGCTTGCGCTGGTCGGATGCCAGCTTCGCCAGGAACTTGTTGTAGCTGACCCCGGCCGATGCGGTCAGGCCGGTTTCCGCCTGGATCAGGGCGCGGATCTCGCGGGCGATCTGCGTGGCGGTGCGGCCCTCCAGGTGGTCGGTCAGGTCCAGATAGGCCTCGTCCAGCGACAGCGGCTCGATTTCCGGGGTGAAGCGGGCGAAGATCGCACGGATCTGGCGGCTGACGGATTTGTAGACCTCGAACCGCGGCGTGACGAAGATCAGGTCGGGGCACAGCCGCGCCGCGCGGACCGAGGGCATGGCCGAGCGGACGCCGAAGGCCCGCGCCTCATAGCTGGCGGCGGCCACGACACCCCGCAGGGATGCACCGCCCACGGCCACGGGCCTGCCGCGCAGGTCGGGGTTGTCGCGTTGTTCGACCGACGCGAAGAAGGCGTCCATGTCGATGTGGACGATGCGGCGGACGCGGGGCGGCGGGTCAGCGGTCATGGCGGCAGGGGGCGTGCCTTGGTGCGGCGTGGGGTGGTGCGTGCAGAGCACGCACCCTAC
>CALLYR010000483.1 GCA_937859005.1 uncultured Paracoccus sp.
GGTGCTGATGACCCCGCAGGCGGCGGCCCGAAGCGAGGCACAGGCGGATATGGCGCGCCCGCGCATGCCGCGCCCTGCGCCGCTGCCCCCCCGGATCACCGCGGCCGAGGCCGAGGCCCATGCCGCCTTCGTCGAGCGGCTGGGCGCGAAGGCGGTCTGGCTGCGTTACCTTGCGGCCCGCGGCTGAACCGCGGTTGCCTGCGCCTCAGCCACAAGGCAAGCTGTATCCATGTTCGGACCCTTGCGTGACATCTGGCAGTTCCTCCTCGCCCTGATGGAGCGGATGGACAAGATTCACATGGGCCTGATCGCGGCGGGTGTGGCGTTCTATGCGATGTTTGCCGTCTTTCCGGGGCTTGCGGCGCTGATCGCCCTGTGGGGGCTGTGGTTCGATCCCGCGATCCTGCAGGACTATGACCGTTACGTGGACGAGTTCATCCCGCCCGAAGCCGCCAATATCCTGCACACCCAGATCGATGCGCTGACCTCGGCGGGGCGGACCCATCTGGGCTGGGCCACGGTCATCTCGTTCCTGATCGCCACTGTCGCGGCACGGGCGGGCGTCGATGCGCTGGTGCGCGGGCTGAACGCGGCGCATGGCGTGCGGTCCCATCCGACGATCTTTGGCTGGCTTCTGGCCTATGTGCTGACGCTGGCCATCGTGGGGGTGGTGCTGATGGGGCTTGCGACCATCGTGATCGTGCCCCTGGCCTTCAATTTCCTGGATCAGGGACCGTTGCGGGCCTGGCTGGTCGGATCGGTGCCCTGGTGGGCGATGTTCCTGATCGTCATCATCGGCATCGGCATCCTTTACCGCTATGGCCCCAATGTGAAGACGCCACGGACGCCGATCTTCACCTGGGGGGCTCTGTTCGCGGCTGTCGCCTGGGCGGGCGCCTCGCTGGCCTTTTCCAGCTATCTGGGCAGCTTCAACAGCTATAACCGCATCTATGGCTCGATCGGGGCGGTGGTGGCGCTGCTGATGTGGTTCTATCTGGCAGGGTTCTCGGTGATGCTGGGGGCGGTCATCAACGTCGAACTGGGCCGCAGGCGGCGGCTGGTGGCGGCGCGCAAGGCCCGCGATCTGGCCCGCCGCATGGCAGTCTCCCGCCATCCCGTGCAGGAGCCCTGATCCATCGGATCAGTGGCGCGCGCCTCGCCGCGCGGCCGACGTCAGCACCACCGGCCGCTGATCGTCGGGATGGGGCGCCGCCTCCTGCATGGCCGGCCGGAAGTTCAGCGCCAGCCGGAAGACGCCTTCCTTCACCGAGATCTCTGCCTCTCCGTCAAGCTGAATGGCAAAGGCCTCGATCAACTGGCTGCCCAGGCCCGTTCCCTCCAGCGCCGCATCCTCGTGGCCCAGCGAGTTCTCGATGATCAGCGAGGCCAGTTCGGGGCCGTCGCGGCGCAGGGTGATGCGCACCCAGGCGGGCTGGCCAGCTGCCGGAGGGCCGGCGTATTTGACCGCATTGGTGAAGCCTTCGGTGGTCAGCAGGCTCAGCGGCACCGCCTGGTCGGGCAACAGCTTCAGCGGTTCCAGCCGGGTTTCCACCTTCAGGTTCTGACCGGCGCCGATGGTGGCGGCGCTCATCTGCTGGATGATATCGGCCACGATCCGGTCAGCCTCGACCCAGTCCAGATGTTCGGCCTGATACAGGTTGCGATAGATCGTTGCCAGCGACGCGACCCGGTCCTGGATCGAGCGCAGCACGCGCTTGGCGTCGCTGTCCTCGATCACCCGGCTCTGCATGTTGATGATCGAGGCGATCAGTTGCAGGTTGTTCTTGACCCGGTGGTGCAGTTCCTTCAGCAGCACGGTCTTTTCCTGGACCGAGGCCTCCATCGCGGCCTCGTCGCGGATCAGGATGCGGGCCATGTTGTGGAAGGTTTCGCTGACATCCATGATTTCGGCGGGCGCATCCACCAGTACCGGCGGCGGCGTCCGCCGGTCGCCAATGGCGAAACGGCGCATCTGCCCGCGCAATTCGCGCACATGCCGCAGCACCAGCCGGAAGACGGCGAAATAGGCGACCGCCAGCGACACCGCCCACAGCGCCAGCGGAAACAGCACCGCGGCAAAGCGCGACAGCTTGAGACCCACGACACCGCTCTGGCGCGGGTTCCAGCTGCCCAGGGCATAGACCAGCCCCGGCACGACCGAAATCACCGAAAACACCCGGCTTTCGCCATTGTTCGACAGCGCCCGGAAGGTGGTGTCGGTAAGCTCGATCAGATCGGCCAGATCCTTGCCCTGGGGCAGCAGGGCGGAAATGTCGCGTTCGCTGGTGCCGGTGGACAGCGGCTGGCCCTGCGCATTGATCGTCATGATCCAGGCATCGCCGGTGTCAGGCGTGACGGCATGGGTGGATCGCAGCGTGTCATGGGACACCGACACCGCGACATAGCCCAGAAGCTCGCGGTCGCGGTACAGCGGCTGCGACACGATCACCACCGATTTACCCGACATCATGCCTTGCGAGGTCGCGGTGACCAGGGTCGAAGGATTCTGCATGAACTGCCGGTAATGGGGCGAACTGCGCAGATCGCGCCGCTTGCCCTCGTCGCTCGATGCGCAGGTGACGAAGCCATCGAGACCGGTGAAGCCGGCATAGGCGTAATTCGGGCTGCGCTGGATGAAGGCGTGCATGATCTCGGAACAGGCGCGGGGGTTGCCCAGCGTCTCCAGCACCGCCGGCCCCAGGGCGTCGGCGGTCCCGATCGCCCCCTGCAGCAGCGCCCGTTCCCCCGCCGCCGCCGCCGCCGTGCGCCCCAGCAGGGCCAGTTCCGCCGACCGTTCCGCCTCGCGCGACAGATGCAGCGTCTGGATGATCGAGATCAGGCCGATGGGCAGGATGGCGACCGACAGCAGGGCGCCAAGACGGAAACCCAGGCTGCGGGTGAACGAGGTCCCGTCGCGCCATCGTCCCCGCATCGCCCGGCTACCGGGATACGGGCTGGTTCGCGGCCATTACCGCCATCGTGGCGCTGTCGGTCATGTCGAGATCGTCGCCATCGGTCAGGTGCAGCAGTTCGGCAAGCCGCCTGCGGCCCCGGTTGGCCCGCGACTTGACGGTGCCCACCGCCACGCCGGTCATGTTGGCGGCTTCCTCATAGGAAAAGCCAGAGGCTCCGACCAGGATCAGCGCCTCGCGCTGTTCGTCGGGCAGCTGCTGGAAGGCGACACGGAAGTCGTTCATCGCCAGGCGGCCGTCGTGTTCGGGGCGCGTGGCCTGGCGGGCGGCATGGATGCCATCGCTGTCGCTGACCTCGCGCCGGGTCTTGCGGCGGGCGGAATAGAAGGTGTTGCGCAGGATGGTGAACAGCCAGGCGCGCAGGTTGGTGCCGGGCTGGAACTTGTCCATGTTGGTCCAGGCCTTGACGATGGTGTCCTGCACCAGGTCGTCGGCCGAGGCGCCCTCGCGCGTCAGCGACAGCGCAAATGCGCGCAGCGCAGGAAGATGATTGACCAGTTCGCTGCGGGGATCGGCACCCGACAGCGGGTTGGCTTCGCCTTTTCTGGTCATCTGCTCACTCCTGCTCGCGCAAGCGCTCGAGCAGCATCATAAAACGGTCGGGCACCTCCTCTGAGGTGTCCTGTTCGTAGACCCGACGCAGATTTTCGTCGATCTGCTTTTCGAGCGCGGCGCGTTTGCGCTCTTCCCGCCTCATGTTCATTTATTTGTTGGTCCCGGAAATCTTGTGCGCACCTTGCCCAACCGCTACACGAGGTCAAGGTTCCGCTGCATGCGGTTTTTCTTGGAGTGACCATGTCTGCTGCCGATCTCGCCCAATCCATCGGTCGTGAGCTGCCTTACCTGCGTCGCTATGCACGGGCGCTGACGGGCAGCCAGACCGCTGGCGACAACTATGCGGCCGCGACGCTGGAGGCGATTCTGGCCGACCGCAGCCTGATGGAAGCCGAAGACACCCGCATCGGGCTGTTCCGCACCTTCCATGCCATCTGGCAAAGCTCGGGCCAGCCCGTCGCCGCCGAAGAACAGTCCGCGCGCGAGGCGGCCGCCCAGAATCACCTGCGCGGCCTGACCGCCAATTCGCGCGAGGCGCTGCTGCTGCGCACGATCGAGGAACTGCGCTATGACCAGATTTCCCAGATCATGCAGATCGACCAGGACGAGGCCGAGGAACTGGTCCAGATCGCCCTGAACGAAATGGGCCGCACCATCCGCGGCCGGGTCATGATCATCGAGGATGAAACGATCATCGCCATGGACCTGAAGGGCATCGTGCAGGCGATGGGGCACGAGGTGACGGGCGTCGCCCGCACCCATACCGCCGCGATCGAACTGGCCGGAGACCGCCGCCCCGATCTGATCCTGGCCGATATCCAGCTGGCCGACGGTTCCTCGGGGATCGATGCGGTGAACGAGTTGCTGACCAGCCTGGGCGATCTGCCGGTGATCTTCATCACCGCCTTCCCCGAACGGCTTCTGACCGGCGACCGGCCGGAACCGGCCTTCCTGATCTCCAAGCCCTACAGCGAGGAACAGGTCCGCTCGGCCGTCAGCCAGGCGATGTTCTTTGCCTCGACCGAGGGACTGGGCGCGGCCTGATTTCGCGCTAATTCAAGGATGCGGCGGCCGGTTCCTTTCGGGACCGGCTGTTTCGATTCAGCGCTGGGGCGCAGCTGCAGCGAACAGGGTTCTGCCCGGTTTCTGGCGGAATGCTTCACGTGAAACGATGCGTTGGATGAACCCCGCAGCAAGGCAGCAAAGCCCCTGTTAGCCTTTTAGTCTTGTTTCCCGAGTTCTGCTACGAGCCTGTCGGCTTCGGCCGCCCTGATCGCGGCCTGCAGCCTGGCAATGGCCGCCCCATCGGTGACCGGGCGCCCTGCGGCAATCTGCAGACTGCCCAAGGGACCGGCTGCCGGACGCAGGACGCGGCAGGCGGCGTGCAGTTCGTCCACGCCTGCCGCGACCAGTACCGCCGCGTCAGAAGGTTCGATCCCGCCCCCCGCCATGATCGCCACCCGCCCCCCGGCGATGCGCATCAGGTGAGACAGTTCGGCCGCGCCTGCGGCAGCGGTGGGGGCATGGCCCGCGGTCATGATCCGATCGATGCCCAGGGCAATGGCGGTTTCCAGGGCCTCGTCCGCGTCGGGCGCCACATCAAAGGCCCGGTGCAATGTCACCCGCATGTTGTCGCCTGCCGCCTCTGCCTGCCGCGCCAGCGCCTCGGCATCCAGCCGCCCGTCGTGTCGTGACGCGCCGATGACGACGCCGGCAAGTCCCGCCGCGCGCACCGCCCGGATGTCGTCCAGCGCGGCCTGCAGATCATCCGCGGAAAACAGGAAATCGCCCGGGCGGGGCCGGATCATCGCATGGACGGGCAGACCGCAACCTGCCGCCTGGCGCATCAGCCCAGGGGGCGGGGTCAGTCCCCCTAGCGCCAGCGCGGCGCAAAGCTCGATCTGATCCACCCCCGTCGCCACGGCAGTGCGGATGCCCTCCGCATCGTCCACGCAGATTTCCAGTGCGATCGCCATGGCTCGTCTCCTGTTCTGCCTGCGCCATTCCCGCAAGTCCGGCACCCTGGCAAGCCCCGATCAAAGGGGATGCAGCCCGGTCCGGCCGGCGCTATGAACATCCGTGCGGGCCGATATCCGCGCGACAGGGGGGCGGGACATGATCTGCGGCGGGCTGGATATCGGGGGCACCAAGATCGAGGCGCGGCTGTTCGACGCCGGCCTGACCTCGATTGCCGTGCGCCGCCTGCCCACGCCGCAGGGGGCCACCGCGAAGTTCATGGACGCGCTGGCGGATCAGGTGGGCTGGCTGCGCGAACAGGCGGGGGCGGATCTGCCCATCGGCATCGCGCTGGCCGCGATCATCGAACCGGACAGCGGCATCGTCCACACTGCCAATCTGCCGATCAGCGGCGAAAATATTGCGGCGCTGGTGCGCGAACGGACCGGCCGCGACCTGCCGGTGCTGAACGACAGCATGGCGATGGCCTGGTCCGAACTGAACGGCGGCGCGGCCGATGGTGCCGCCGTCGCGGTGGGGCTGATCCTGGGCACCGGGGTTGCGGCGGGGCTGTGCATCAACGGGGCCCTGGCGCCGCGTCATGGCGGCGTCGCGGTTGAAATCGGCCATGCCGGGATGCCGGCCCGTGTGCTCCTGCGGCACGGATTGCCGCTGTGGCGCTGCGGCTGCGGACGCGAGGGCTGCATCGAAGCCTATGTCTCGGGTCCCGGCCTGTCGCGGCTGGCCGCTCATGCGGGTCTGGGTCCGCAGAGCGCCATGAACATTGCCGCTGCCGCCGGGGCGGGCGAGGCCGCTGCGATGGCGGTGCTGGACCGCTGGGCCGATCTGGCCGGGGAATGTCTGGACATGCTGCAACTGACGCTGGCGCCCGAAGTCGTGGTGCTGGGCGGCGGGCTGTCGCAGATGCCCGGTGTCGTGGACCGGCTGGCGGGCGCGCTGTCCGGCCGCCTGCTGGCGGGTGTCGCTGCCCCGCAGATCAGGCTTGCGCAGCACGGTGATTCCAGCGGCGTGCGCGGGGCCGCGCTGCTGGCCCGCCGGATGGCGGAGGCTGCGGCATGATCGCGCCCGCTGCAGGCCGGTCATGCTGATCGGCCCCGATCTGACATGGTTGGGCGGCGCCCTGCGCCCCGGCATGTCGCTGCGCCTGACCCAGGGCCGCATCGCCGAGGTCCGCCCGCTTGGCCGCGACACCCCGGACGCGCGCCCGCATCTGGCCATGCCGGGTGCGACCGATCTGCAGGTGAACGGGGGCGGCGGGATCCTGTTCAATGCCACCCCCACATCCGAAGGCATTTCTGCCATCCGCGCTGCGCATCGCCGTCTGGGTACTCACGCGAT
>CALLYR010000484.1 GCA_937859005.1 uncultured Paracoccus sp.
GCGCCTCGGGCAAGGGATAGGTGCCCTCCTGCTCGATGGGGTTCTGGGTCGCCAGCACATGGAAGGGCCGGCCCAGCGGGCGGTGCCGTCCCGCAACCGTCACCTGCCCTTCCTGCATCGCCTGCAGCAGCGCCGATTGCGTGCGGGGCGAGGCGCGGTTGATCTCGTCGGCCATCAGCAGTTGGGTGAAGACCGGCCCCTCGATGAAGCGGAAGGCGCGGGTGCCGTCGGGCAGCATGTCCAGCACCTCGGCCCCCAGGATGTCGGCGGGCATCAGGTCGGGGGTGAACTGGATGCGGGCGCTGTCCAGCCCCAGCACGGTGGACAGCGTATCGACCAGCATCGTCTTGCCCAGGCCCGGCTGGCCCACCAGCAGCGCGTGACCGCCCGACAGGATCGCCGCCAGCACCTGCTCGACCACCGCCTCCTGCCCGACAAAGCGGCCCTGCACGCTGGCGCGGACCCGGCCCAACCGTTCGGCCAGGTCCCGCACTTCATCGACGAGTTTGTCTTCTGCGGCCATGACAAGCTTCCTGTCGTGCTTTATCCCCAGCATATTGAGGCTTGACGGAAGGCTCCACCGCCAATGACCGAGGACGGCGAAAAAACCCCACCGCCCGCCGCGGGCGGCCTGCCGGCGGCAATTCCGCGCGGCAAGGGACGAGGTCCCGCGCCCGTGCATCTGTGGGATCCGCCCTATTGCGGGGAAATGGATCTGGAGATTCGTCCCGACGGGCGCTGGGTCCACGAGGGCGCGCCCATCGGGCGGCCGGAAATGGTGCGGATGTTCGCCTCGGTGCTGAAGCGGGAGGGCGACCGGTTCTTTCTGGTAACGCCGGTCGAGAAGCTGGGCATCCGCGTCCTCGATGCGCCGTTCCTGGCCATCGACGCCGAGATCGGACCGGACGCTATCGCCTTCACGACCAATGTGGGCGACCGGGTGATGGCCGGCCCCGAAAATGCGATCCGGATCGAGGAGCGCGACGGCCAGCCCCGGCCCTATGTTCATGTGCGCGCAGGGCTGGATGCGCTGATCGACCGCAAGACCTTCTATCGGCTGGTCGAGGCGGCCGAGACCGATTCCCGGGGACGGCTGCGCCTGCGTTCGGGCGGCGCGGAATTCGTGCTGGAGGCGTGAATGCCGCGTTTCGCCGCGAATCTGACCTTTCTGTTCACCGAACTGCCGATGCTGGACAGATTCGCGGCAGCGCGGCGCGCAGGCTTCGACGGGGCCGAGGTGCTGTTCCCCTATGACCTTGCCGCGCCGGAAATGGCCGCGGCCTGCCAGCGCGCGGGGATCGACTTCGTGCTGCTGAACACGCCGCCCCCGAACTGGGCGGGCGGTCCCCGCGGATTCGCCGCGATTCCGGGGGGCGAGGACCGGTTCCGCCGCGATTTCGACCGGGCGCTGCGCTTTGCCCAGGTGCTGCGCGCGCGCCACATCCATGTCATGGCCGGCCACGCCGAAGGGGATGCGGCGCGTCAGACCTTCATCGGCAACCTGCGCTGGGCCTGCGCCCGCGCGCCCCATGTCAGCCTGACGATCGAGCCGCTGAATCCCACCGACATGCCCGGCTATTTCCTGGACGACTTCGATCTGGCGGCCGATATCATCGCCGCGGTGGAGATGCCCAATCTGGGGCTGCAGTTCGACGCCTATCACGCGCATATGATCGCGGGCGATGTGGCCGGCCTGTGGGAACGTCACGCCCCCCTTGTCCGCCATATCCAGATCGCGGGCGCGCCGGGGCGGCACGAACCGCGGGAGGGCGACATCGACTATGCCGGTTTTTTCGGGCGGGTCGATGCCTCGGGCTATCGCGGCTGGGTCAGCGCCGAATACAATCCCCGGACCACGACCGAGGCGGGGTTGCGCTGGCTGCGCGGGGCGACCGGCGCGGCCTGACGGGCAGCGGCTGCGCAGGCGCCCTGCCCGTTTGCGGAACCGCGGCGCGGGCATGGGGTTTGGATGGTGGAACCGGGCCTGTCCGGGTCATTCAACCGAAAGGGAACGCCCCATGAATTCCATCATCTATCTGGTCGGCCTGGTCGTGGTCGTGCTGTTCATCCTGTCCATGCTGGGGCTGCGCTGAGGATGGCGGCCGATCGTACAGAGGGCCTGACGCGCGCCTCGGCGCCCGCAACGCCCCATGAAGGTTCCTATGTCGATATTCCCGCCATCCTTGCGGGCACGGTCGTGGCGCTGGGAATCGGGCTGGTCGCAACCACCTTCGGCGCCGCGGTGGGCCTGGGCAGCATCTCGGCGCGCGAGGGCGAGGGACTGGGGTTCGGCGCCGTCATCCTGCCGGCGCTGTGGATGATCGTGTCGATGGTCGCGACCTATATGGCTGGCGGCTATATCGCCGGACGGATGCGCCGCCGCATGGACCGTGCCAGCCCCGACGAGGTGACCGCCCGCGACGGCATCCACGGCCTTGCGGTCTGGGGCCTTGCGGCCATCATCGGCGCGATGGTCGCGGCCTCGGCCATCGGGGCGGCGACGAATGCGGTCGGCTCGGCCGCCGCGACGGCGGTCCAGGCGGCGGGTTCGGCTGTGGGCGGCATCGCTCAGGGGGCGGGCCAGCTTGCCGGGGGCGCCATCTCGGGCCTGGGCCAGGCAGCGGGCGGCGCGGCGGCAGCGGCGGCCCCGGCGCTGTCGGATGCCTTGCCCGAAGGGTTCCAGGCCAATCCGCTGGACTATATCACCGATACGCTGCTGCGCCCGGGCCAGCCGGGCGCGGCGCCTGCCGGGACCAGCCCTGCGGCCCCGCCCGCCACCGCCAGCGACGAGGTCCTGCGCCGCGAGATCTCGGGCATCTTCGCCAATCTGGTCCGCACGGGTGAAATCAGCGACCCCGACCGCCAGTATCTGGTCAGTGCCGCGGCCGCCCGCACCGGCCTGAGCGAAGCCGAGATCAACCAGCGCGTCGATCAGGCCATCGCAAGCGCCCGGCAGATGCGCGCTACTGCCGAGCAGACGCTGGCCAACGCGCAGGCCGAAGCCCAGCGCCTGGCCCAAGAGGCCGAGCAGAAGGCCCGCGACGCCGCCGAAACGGCCCGCAAGGCCGGGGTGCTGTCGGCCTTCATGCTGGCGGCCTCGATGCTGGTCGCGGCGTTCGCGGCCTACAAGGGCGCGGTCTATGGCGGAGAGCACCGGGACGAAGGGCGGATCTGGGGCGGCCTCTCTTATCGCCGCCGCTGATTTCCCCGGCCCTGACGCTGATCACGGACGGGCCCCGCAACGGGGCCCGTTTCCATTTGCGCTTTCCCTTCGGCGCGATCCCGTTTAGGGGACGCCCAGCTTCCAGACAGGACCGACCATGGACATCCGCAACATTGCGATCATCGCGCATGTCGATCACGGCAAGACGACGATGGTGGACCAGCTGCTCAAACAGTCGGGCTCCTTCCGCGACAATCAGACCGTGGCGGAACGGGCGATGGATTCGAACGACATCGAACGCGAACGCGGCATCACCATCCTGGCCAAGGCGACCTCGGTCGAATGGAAGGGCACGCGCATCAACATCGTCGATACCCCCGGCCACGCCGATTTCGGCGGCGAGGTCGAGCGCATCCTGTCGATGGTCGATGGCGTCTGCCTGCTGGTCGATGCCGCCGAAGGCCCGATGCCGCAGACGAAGTTCGTGACATCCAAAGCGCTGGCGCTGGGGTTGCGGCCCATTGTCGTGCTGAACAAGGTGGACAAGCCTGCGGCCGAACCCGACCATACGCTGAACGAGGTCTTCGACCTGTTCGCCAATCTGGGCGCGAACGACGAGCAGCTTGATTTTCCCCATGTCTATGCCAGCGGCATCGGCGGCTGGGCGGACGGAACGCTGGACGGCCCGCGCAAGGACCTGTCGGCGCTGTTCGACCTGATCCTGCGCCATGTGCCGCCGCCCGCGCAGATGGCGCGGCGGGACGAGCCGTTCAGGATGCTGGCGACGACGCTGGGGCTGGACCCCTTCATCGGCCGCATCCTGACCGGCCGGGTCGAATCCGGCACCGCACGCGCGGGCGACACGCTGAAGGCGTTGTCGCGCGACGGCGAAAGGCTGGAACAGTTCCGGGTGTCAAAGGTGCTGGCCTTCCGCGGCCTGACCCAGACCACGATCGACCAGGCCGTGGCCGGAGACATCGTCACCCTGGCCGGCATGTCCAGGGCGACGGTTGCCGACACCCTGTGCGCGCCCGAGGTGGACAGCCCCCTGCCCGCCCAGCCCATCGACCCGCCCACGATCAGCGTGACCTTCGGCATCAACGATTCGCCGCTGGCCGGCCGCGACGGCAACAAGGTGCAGTCGCGTGTCATCCGCGAACGCCTGCTGCGCGAAGCCGAATCGAACGTCGCCATTCGCGTCGAGGACACGCCGGGGGGCGAAGCCTTCGTCGTCTCGGGGCGGGGCGAACTGCAGATGGGTGTCCTGATCGAGAACATGCGCCGCGAGGGGTTCGAACTGTCCATCAGCCGCCCCCGCGTGATCTTCCGCGAGGAAGGCGGCGAACGGCTGGAGCCGATCGAGGAAGTCATCGTCGATGTGGACGACGAATACACCGGCACGGTCATCGACAAGCTGACCGGCACGCGCAAGGGCGATCTGGTCGAGATGCGCCCGGCCGGCCACGGCAAGACCCGGATCGTGGCCCATGTGCCCTCGCGCGGGCTGATCGGATACCATGGCGAATTCCTGACCGACACGCGCGGCAACGGCGTGCTGAACCGCATCTTTCACGGCTGGGCGCCTTACAAGGGCCCGATCATCGGCCGCCGTCAGGGCGTGCTGATTTCCATGGAGGACGGGGTCAGCGTCGCCTATGCGCTGTGGAACCTGGAAGAACGCGGCCGGCTGTTCATCGGGGCGCAGGAACAGGTCTATCAGGGCATGATCATCGGGGAACATTCCCGCGACAACGACCTGGAAGTGAATCCGCTGAAGGGCAAGAAGCTGACCAACGTCCGCGCCTCGGGCACGGACGAGGCGGTGCGCCTGACGCCCCCGGTGCGGATGTCGCTGGAAGAGGCCATCGCCTATATCGACGACGACGAACTGGTCGAGGTCACGCCCAAGGCGATCCGTCTGCGCAAGCGCCATCTGGACCCGCACGAACGCAAGCGGCAGGCTCGCTCGGAAGGCTGATCTGCCCATTCAAGGGATTGCGCCCGGCCGCCGTCAGGTTGACAGTGTCGATTCATCCTGGGGGCGACAGACGATGAAACCCGGCGAATCGAACATGGAGATTCTTCTGCGCGCGGCCTGCCGCCGACTGGTCGCGCCCGATCCTCCCTGCTGCGAGCCTGACAGCCTTGCCGCAGAAACCGGCATAGACCCCGAAGTGGCGCGCGCCCTGCTCCCCTCGACCGAAGCGGTGCTGAAAACGGTCGCCGAAAGCGCGCTGCGCCGGCAAATGGACCATCTGATCCGCCGGCTGGGCAGCGTTTCGGGCGACAATTCCGCGGGACAATTGGTGGTCCTGGGAAAGGCTTTCGTGGAATGGGCGATCGAGAACAGGGATGACTTCATCATCCTGAACTCGCCAATGATCAGCAAGGTTGTGGATGGCAAGGAACTGGCGCACTATCACCGGTCCTTGCAGGAACTGACCGTCTCGATGCTGGAACGCGCACGCGACCGGGGGCAATTGCGTGCCGTCACGGACCTTTCGCTGCTGTCGCTCATGGCGCGCGCCTTCACCTATGGCCTGGCGCGGCTGTGCGTGGACCGGCAACTGACCCTGTGGCTGCCTGATCAGCCCGATCTGGACGAGCGGGCCAATCTGATCGCGGCGCTGGAGGCTTTCGCCGACCTGATCCTGTCCGGGTGCCAAGCCGGTCAGCCCATCCGTTCGGACGCATAGCCCCCCGGGCTGGCGGGAAAGACAACCGTCTTGTTCCCATTCAGGAAAACCCGGTGATTGATATGGGCGTGGATGGCGCGGGACAGGACCTGCGCCTCGACATCCCGGCCAAGACTGACGTAATCGTCGTTGCTTTGCGCATGGGTGACGCGGATCGTGTCCTGCTCGATGATCGGTCCTTCGTCCAGATCGGCCGTGACGTAATGCGCGGTCGCCCCGATCAGCTTGACCCCGCGCTCGAACGCCTGGCGATAGGGATTGGCGCCCTTGAAGCTGGGCAGGAACGAATGGTGGATGTTGATGATGCGCCCCCACATGCGCTGGCAGAAGGCATCCGACAGCACCTGCATGTAACGGGCCAGCACGATCAGGTCCGCCCCCGTCTCCTCGACCAGGGACATCAGCCGCGCCTCGGCCTCGGGCTTGTTCTGGGGGGTGACGCGGATGTGGTGGAAGGGGATGTCGTGGTTCACCACCACCTTCTGATAGGTCATGTGGTTGGACACGACCGCCACGATATCGACCGGCAGGGCGCCGATCTGCCAGCGATACAGGATGTCGTTCAGGCAATGGCCGAAGTTCGACACCATCACGATCATCCGCATCCGGTGCGCCGGATCGTGGAAGGCCCAGTCCATGCCGAATTCCTCGCCGATCGGGACAAAGCCCGAGCGCAGGCTGTCCAGTCCTTCGCCCAGTTCCGACCGGAAACTCACGCGCGTGAAGAAATGTCCGTTGGCCTGGTCATCGAACTGCGCGGCATCCGTGATGTTGCAGCCGTGCTGGGCCAGATATCCGGATACGGCGGCGACGATGCCCCGACGCGAGGGGCAGGCGACAGTCAGAGCATATTCAGGCATGGTCCCTCGTAATTGTCGGTGCGCCCGGCATGACACGGGCATGGCTGCATCAGGATGCCGCGGGCGACACGGACCGCGACGAAAGCGACCTCAGATCTGTTTTTCCGGCATCTGCACGACCAGCCCGTCCAGCGCGGCCGTCACCTTGATCTGGCAGGTCAGCCGAGAGCGCAGCGGGTCCGGCTGCCAGGCAAAGTCCAGCATGTCCTCCTCCATCGGGTCGCGGGGGGGCAGCTTGTCCACCCATTCGGGCGCGACATAGACATGGCAGGTCGAACAGGCGCAGGCGCCGCCGCAGTCCGCATCGATGCCGGGGATGCCATTGTCGCGCGCCCCTTCCATCACGGTCATGCCCGGCTTCACATCCACTTCGTGCCGGGTGCCGTTCCATTCGATATAGGTGATCTTCGCCATCCGCCCGATCCTTTGTCTGCCGGAACGGGATAGGCGATGGGCGGCTGGATGAAAAGACGCGAGGTCGCCCCTGCGTCACCGCCGCATGGGTATTTGAACCAGAAAGAAGCCCGTTAACGTGGTCTTAACCCCTGCCGTGCCATGTTTCGAATCGCGGTACAGGCTGGGGAGCCGATGACCGCCCAGAGAGAAGTCGCCCCGGTCACCGGGCAAGACATCCCGTTCCGCCGAAAGGCGGGGGTGGCCGGGGCGCACCCTCTTGCTGCTTCTTTCTGGTTCAAATACCCATGCGGCCGCGCAACCGGCGCGAGTTCACGCCCGCTTCAGCGCGATCACCGCATTCAGCCCGCCGAAGGCGAAGGCATTGGACAGCGCCGCATCCACCTGCGCCTCGCGCGCGGTGTTGGGCACCACGTCCAGTGCGCATTCGGGGTCGGGTTCCTCGTATCCGATGGTCGGCGCGATGATCCCGTCGCGCAGCGCCATGATGCAGGCCAGCAGTTCCACCGCGCCGGTGCCACCGATCAGATGGCCATGCATGGATTTGGTGGACGAGATCATCAGCCGGTCGGCATGTTGGCCGAAGGCGTGGGCGACGGCCGCGCATTCGGTCTTGTCATTGGCCGCCGTGCCGGTGCCATGAGCGTTGATATAGCCGATGTCCTCGGGGTTCAGCCCGGCGTCCTGCATCGCCCCCGCCATCGCGCGTTCGGCCCCTTGCGCCGATGGCATCACGATGTCCTGCGCATCGGCGGACATGGCGAAACCCGCCACCTCGGCCAGGATGTCGGCGCCGCGGGCCGTTGCGTGGTCCCAGTCCTCGAACACGAAGACGCCGGCGCCCTCGCCTTGGACCATGCCGTTGCGGTTGGCGGAAAACGGGCGGCAGGCGTCGCGGGACATGACGCGCAGCCCCTCCCACGCCTTGACGCCGCCGAAGCACAGCATCGCTTCCGACCCCCCGCACAGCATCACGCGCGCGGCCCCCGAACGGACCATCTGGAAGGCCAGCCCCATCGCATGGTTGGAACTGGCGCAGGCGGTCGCCACCGTGAAGGCCGGGCCGCGCAGGCCGTATTCCATGCTGACGTGGGAAGCGGCGGCATTGTTCATCAGCTTGGGCACCACGAAGGGATGGACGCGGTTCTTTCCTTCTTCATAGACGGCGCGATAGTTTTCGTCCCAGGTGTTCAGCCCGCCGCCGGCGGTGCCCAGAATGACCCCGGATTCCAACCCCAGCCGCCCCGAAAAATCCAGGCCCGCCTGGACGATGGCCTCTTTCGCGGCCAGCATCGTGAACTGCGTGAACTTGTCGTAAAGCGAGATCTGCTGGCGATTGAAATACCGTTCGGGGTTCCAGTCGTGGACCTGCGCCCCAATACGGACGGACAGGCGCTCGACATCGCGAAAATCCAGATCCCCGATGCCGCAGCGGCCTTCGCGAAAGGCCGCCAGCGTATCGGGCACGTTGCGCCCCAAGGCGTTGACGGTGCCTGCCCCGGTGATCGCCACGCGCCGCATCCCGCCGCGCAACTGGCCGGACGATGCGGTCAAGGCAGGCGCCGCAGGCTGGCCGGGCGGGACGCTCGGCTGGCTCATCCGCGTGCGGCAACCAGCTTTTCGACCGCCGCAACGATCGAGCCCATTGTCGAGATGTCGAAGTCCGATCGTTCGGGTTCGTTCGCGTTGAAGGGAATCGAGATGTCGAAGGCCTCCTCGATGGCAAAGATCGATTCGACCAGTCCCAGGCTGTCGATACCCAGATCGGCGGGTGTCATCCCGGGCCTGATCTCGGACGAATCCAGCATTGCCTGTTCGGCGATGATGGCAACGATGCGGTCATGGACGGCAGTGGACATGTAGAACCTCCGGTCAGTCCTTTTCCAACATGCGTGTGACGGTTTTCTGAAGCTCGGCGACCTGAGCGAACAGGCGCGGCAGGCGGCGCATGGCCTTGTTGATCTCGATCTGGGTTTCCATCTTCGTCGCGGGCGATCCCAGGACGACGCGCCCGGCCGGGACATTGGTGAAAATCTCGCTGCCCCCGCCCGCGATCACGTCGTCGCCGACGAAGATGTTGTCGTTGACTGCGGATTTTCCGGCCAGAACTACCCGGTCCCCGATCCGCGCCGACCCGGCGATGCCGACCATGCCGCACAGCAGGCAGTCGCGCCCGACCTGCACGTTGTGGCCGATCTGCACCAGGTTATCCACCTTGGTCCCCGACCCGATCGAGGTGGCGCGGATGGTGCCGCGGTCGATGGCCGAGTTGGCGCCGACCTCGACATCGTCGCCAAGCCGCACGCCGCCCAGCGAATGGATGCGGACCCAGTGCTGGTCAGTCGGTTCGCGCCGTTCGCCCAGAGTCCGGCGAACCTGTTCGATTCCCGATTCCTCGGGCGTGACAAAGGAAAACCCGTCCCCCCCGATCGCCGCTCCGTGCTGCAATATCAGCCGGTCGCCCGCCACGACCTCATGCGCGATGCGGACGCCGGGGTGGATCAACGCATCGTCCCCAAGGACGGAATCCGCGCCGATCGACACATGCGCCCCGATCCGGGCCCGGGCGCCGATCCGCACCCGCGCGCCGATCACGACATAGGGTCCGACCGAAGCATCCGGTCCGAGAATCGCCGAAGGATCGACGATGGCCGTCGGGTGGATGCCCAGGGCCAAGTCGGGGCGGCGGTCTAGCGCGCGCGTCAGCCCTGCCATCGCCAGCCGCGGACGGCCGACCAGCACGGCCGCGGTCAGGCCATAAGCCGCCGGGTCCATCCCTTCGGCCAGCAGCGCGGCCGATCCGGGGGCCAGCTTCTCGGCATATTGCGGCGCCATCGCCACCGCTATCCGGGCGGCCCCGTCCGCCACCGGGCCAGCCGCCGCCGGCTCTGCCGCACCCAGGACGACGACGGCGCCATCCCCCCAAAGCCGCGCGTCC
>CALLYR010000485.1 GCA_937859005.1 uncultured Paracoccus sp.
TGCTGGCCGGGGCGCTGGTCGGGCTGACGGCACTGAACGAATACGCGCATCGCGGGGCGCTGCTGTTCAGCCTGCTGTTTCCGTTCCTGGCGGTGTGGCTGCTGTGGGGCGGCAGCATCTGGGGGCCGCTGTCGGTCCTTGCCGGATTCGCGGTGGGAATCGCGGTCTGGCAAGGGTTGGCGCGGCTGGGGCTGCTGGGCTTCGCCTTGGGCGTCGGGGCCGCGGTGGGCTGGTGGCTGTTCGTGGCCGGTCCGGCCGCGGCGCGGATGCAGGACATCCTGCCCCTTGCGTTGCCGGCGGTCGAATCGCGCGCCTTCGGCGGTTTCCTGCTGGCCATCACCATCGGGGTTGCGGGCATCGTCATGTCGCTGCCGATGGGCATCATCCTGGCCCTGGCGCGGCAGTCGGACATGCCGGTGGTCAAGGCATTCGCCGTGATCTTCATCGAGTTCATCCGCGGCGTGCCGCTGATCGCGCTGCTGTTCGTGGCCTCGATCCTGCTGAACTATTTCCTGCCGCCGGGGACGAATTTCGACATCATCCTGCGCGTCATCATCATGGTGACGCTGTTCGCGAGCGCCTATATGGCCGAGGTGATCCGCGGCGGGCTGGCCGCGCTGCCCAAGGGGCAATACGAGGCCGCGGATTCGCTGGGGCTGGACTACTGGAAGGCGCAGCGGCTGATCATCCTGCCGCAGGCGCTGAAGGTGTCGATCCCCGGCATCGTCGGCACCTTCATCGGGCTGTTCAAGGACACGACGCTGGTGACCTTCGTCGGCCTGTTCGACCCGTTGAAGCAGATGGCCGACACGATCCGCGCCTCCTTCGAATGGAAGGGCGCCTATTGGGAACCCTATGTGTTCACGGGGTTCATCTTCTTCATCCTCTGCTTCTCGATGTCGCGCTATTCCATGTATCTGGAACGCCGGCTGAAGCGCGACCACCGCTGAGGGGACCGCACATGACCGAACCGCATTCCGAACGCGCCATTGACAGTTCGCGCATGACCGTGGGCGACGAGGTCGCGGTCCAGATCGAACGCATGAACAAGTGGTATGGCACCTTCCATGTCCTGCGCGACATCGACCTGACCGTGCACCGCGGCGAACGCATCGTCATCGCCGGTCCCTCGGGGTCGGGCAAGTCCACCCTGATCCGCTGCATCAACCGGCTGGAGGAGCATCAGTCCGGCCGCATCGTCGTGGACGGGATCGAACTGACCAACGACCTGAAGAACATCGACAAGGTCCGCTCCG
The DNA here is from genome assembly GCA_937859005.1 of uncultured Paracoccus sp. GTDB lineage: Bacteria > Pseudomonadota > Alphaproteobacteria > Rhodobacterales > Rhodobacteraceae > Paracoccus. The sequence continues at coordinate 1,257 of CALLYR010000485.1, forward strand.
AGGTCGGGATGGTCTTCCAGCACTTCAACCTGTTCCCGCATCTGACGGTACTGGAAAACTGCATGCTGGCCCCGGTCTGGGTGCGGAAGGTTCCCCGGCGCGAGGCCGAGGAGACCGCGATGCATTTCCTGCGCGAGGTCCGCATCCCGGAACAGGCGCGCAAATATCCCGGCCAGCTTTCCGGCGGTCAGCAGCAGCGGGTGGCCATCGCGCGCTCGCTGTGCATGAAGCCAAAGATCATGCTGTTCGACGAACCGACCAGCGCCCTTGACCCCGAGATGATCAAGGAGGTGCTGGACACCATGATCGAACTGGCCGAGGGCGGCATGACCATGCTGTGCGTCACGCACGAGATGGGCTTTGCCCAGGCGGTGGCCAACCGCGTGATCTTCATGGACCAGGGCCAGATCGTCGAGCAGAACACGCCGCACGAATTCTTCAACAACCCGAAATCGGAACGGACGCGGCTGTTCCTCAGCCAGATTCTGGGGCATTGATGGCCGAAACGGCGCTGGAACGAGGGGTCGCGCGATGAACCAGATCTATCTGCTTCTGATCGGAGTGCTGGGGGTGGCCGCGGTCGGCAGCCTGTTGTCCAGCGACGACGATGCGCCCGAGGATATTCCCACCGATCCGATCGGCGGCCGCGATCTGGTGGACGGGACCGCGGGCGACGACAGCCTGACCGGCACCGGCGCCGACGAGATCGTCCGCGGCTTCGAAGGTGCGGACACCCTGAACGGCGGGGCAGGCAACGACGAGGTCTATGGCGGCATCGACGACGATGTCGTGGTGATCGACGAGGGCGACGACGAGATCTTCCTGGGTGCGGGCGACGATATCTATGGCGGCCAGCCGGGCGATGCTGACCTGCCCGGCGACGACACGATCCAGGGCGGCAGCGGCGACGACACCGTGAATGCCGGCGCCGGCGACGACCTGATCCGGGGCGGCTGGGCCGACGACGACCAGGAGGGTGATTATGGGGGCGACGGCGACGACGTGCTCAACGGCGGCGCCGGGGCCGACACCATCGAGGGCGGCAAGGGCGATGACGCCATCGGGCTGGACGATGACGACGACGGCGCCGCCGATTCGCTGCTGGGCGGCGAAGGCCGCGACACCATCGCGCTGGGCGGCGGCGATTTCGCCGACGGGGGCGAGGATGACGACGACTATCTGCTGACCGCGGGGGCCGCAGCCGCGACCATCGCCTTCCAGCCCGGCGACGGCATCACCATTCGTTACGCCGACGACTATCCCGGCGCGCGCGAGGTCGAGGTGGTGCAGTCCGAAGATGACGCCCATGTCCTGCTGGACGGTCAGCTGATCGCGGTGCTGAAGGACACCGAGGCCGGGAGCGTGGGCGGAATCGAACTGGTGGCCGAGGTCGCCGAAACAACCGGCGGGCGCGGCGGCTATGTCGTGCCCGTCACTGACCCGGAGGTCGTGGTGGCCACGGACTGATCCGTTACCTTACAAAAAGGCCCGCCGGTCTGGCGGGCCTTTTCGTCTGCGGCGAAGGCCCTCAGATGGCGGATTTGCGGCTCTCCTCCAGATAGATCTCGCGCAGGCGCAGGGCAACCGGGCCGGGCGTGCCGCCGCCAAGCGGCGTCCCGTCGATTTCCACCACAGGCATGACGAAGGCCGAGGCCGAGGTGATGAAGGCCTCGTCCGCCGCCTTGGCCTCGTCCACGGTGAAGCTGCGTTCCTCGATGGTCATCTGCGCCTCGCGTGCGAAGCGCAGGACGGCTGCACGGGTGATCCCGTGCAGGATGTCGTTGGAAAGCGCGCGCGTGACGATGGCGCCCCCGGTGACGATATAGGCGTTGTTCGACGTGCCCTCGGTCACGAACCCGTCCTCGACCAGCCAGGCGTCGTCGCAGCCCCGCGCCTTGGCCTCCATCTTGGCCATGCTGGGGTAAAGCAGCTGCACCGTCTTGATGTCGCGCCGGGCCCAGCGGATGTCGGGCAGGGTGCAGATGCGCAGGCCCGTCTGCGCCTGCGGATTGTCGGCCAGCCCCGGTTTCGACTGGGTGAACATGACGACCGTGGGGGGCGTGCCGTCGGCGGGAAAGGCGAAGTCGCGGTCGCCGGGATTGCCGCGCGTGACCTGCAGATAGACCAGCCCGTCGCCAATGGCATTGTCCGCGACCAGCCTGCGGTGCGCCTCCAGCCATTCGGCATCCGTCATGGGGTGGCTGATGCCCAGTTCGTCCAGCGACCGCGCCAGCCGCTTCATGTGGCCGTCGAAATCCAGCAGCTTGCCGTCAAGGACGCTGACCACCTCATAGACGCCATCGGCCATCAGGAAGCCGCGGTCAAAGACCGACACGCTGGCCTGATCCTCGGGCAGCCAGTTGCCATTGACGTAAACAGTGCGGGTCATGCGATTTTCTCCTGCCGGGGCGTGCCCGTGGTCCTGCGCCAATCGCGGGGGACGGTCAACCGGGGAAAACCGGCGAAGGGATGCTGCATCGGCACAACGGTCTTGATGCAGGTGCAGCAACATTCTATCACTGCTGAAACCGCCCGTGAAACATCCTTGCCCGAGGTGCCTCATGTCCTTCCGTGTCCAGCCCGCTCCGCCCGCCCGCCTGAACCGCTGCCAGCTGTTCGGCCCCGGATCGCGCCCGGCCCTGTTCGAAAAGATGGCCGCGTCCGAGGCGGATGTGATCAACCTCGACCTAGAGGATTCGGTCGCCCCCGACGACAAGGAACAGGCGCGCAAGAACATCGTCCAGGCCATCGGCGACATCGACTGGGGGACCAGGACGCTGTCGGTGCGCATCAACGGGCTGGACACGCAGTTCTGGTATCGCGACGTGGTGGACCTGCTGGAACAGGCGGGCGACCGGCTGGACCAGATCATGATTCCCAAGGCGGGCAACGCCGCCGATATCTATGCGGTGGATGCGCTGGTCAGTTCCATCGAAAAGGCCAGGGGCCGCAAGAAGCCGATCAGTTTCGAGGTCATCATCGAGACCGCCGCCGGCATCAGCCATGTCGAGGAAATCGCCGCATCCTCGCCCCGGCTGCAGGCGATGAGCCTGGGGGCCGCCGATTTCGCCGCCAGCATGGGGATGGCCACCACCGGCATCGGGGGAACGCAGGAAAATTACTACATGCACCGCAAGGGCTCGAAATACTGGTCCGACCCCTGGCACTGGGTGCAGGCCAATATCGTCGCCGCCTGCCGCACCCATGGCGTGCTGCCGGTGGACGGCCCCTTCGGCGATTTCAGCGATGCGGAAGGCTTTCGTGCACAGGCGCGGCGGTCGGCGACGCTGGGCATGGTCGGCAAATGGGCGATTCACCCCAGCCAGATCGCGCTGGCCAACGAAGTCTTCTCGCCCAGCGAAACGGCCGTGACCGAAGCGCGCGAGATCCTGGCCGCGATGGACCATGCCCAGAAAACCGGGGCCGGCGCCGCGGTATACAAAGGTAGACTGGTTGACATCGCGTCGGTCCGTCAGGCACAAGTGATCGTGCGTCAGGCAGAGTTGATCGCCCAGTGACGTGACGAATACCCGGCGGCCGCGGCGGGGAGGCCAGGCCGTCATTCGGGGGGAGGAGCGACAGGTCCCGTGCCATCGGCCGGGGCCTGTCCTTTTGGGAAACCTCAGAAATCGAACAGGTCGGACAGGAAGGATTCGCGTTTCTTCTTGCGGTAACTGCCGTCAGGGCGACGGTCGTCGTCGTCGCGGCGGTAATCGCCTCGATATCCGTCGTCGCGCCGATACTCCTCGCGCTGCCCGCGATCGTCGCGATAACGCGAATCGCCCCGGTCGAAATGCGACTGCTCGCGCAGATGCGGGGCGGCGGCCGGATGGGCGGGCGCCTCGGCTGCATGGGCTGTCGCCGGAGGGCGGGGCGATTCCTCGGCCGTCGCGCGTTCGAGGATCTTGTCCAGTTCGCCCCGGTCCAGCCATACGCCGCGGCATTTGGGGCAATAGTCGATCTCGACCCCGCTGCGTTCGCTCATCACAAGGGTTTCGCCGTCCACCGGACATTGCATCGCCGTTCCTCCGTTTGTGTCTGGTGACAGGTAGGAAGGTCCGGCGCCGCTGCAAGGGTCAGGCGACCCAATCGGCGGGGATCTGCGGCGTCGCGGCGACAAGCCGCCGGGTATGGGGATGCCGCGGTGCGGTCAGGATGTCCTCGGTCGGCCCGTCCTCGACGATCCGGCCGCATTCCATGACCAGCACCCGGTCGGTGATGGAGCGCACCACCGACAGGTCGTGGCTGATGAACAGCCAGGCCATGCCGTGGCTGGCCCGCAGCCGCGCCAGCAGATCCAGCACCTGCGCGCGCACCTGCACGTCCAATGCGCTGACCGCCTCGTCCAGCACGATCAGGCGCGGGCGGATGAGAAGGGCGCGGGCGATGGCGATGCGTTGGCGCTGGCCGCCGGAAAATTCGTGGATATGGCGGGACATGGCGTC
>CALLYR010000486.1 GCA_937859005.1 uncultured Paracoccus sp.
CGTCGAAGCCGGTGACGGCGAAGGCATCGGGGGCCATGAAGCGGTGGCCGCGTGTCCGGTCGCCCGCCGCGATGCCCGCGATGGTCAGCGGCACCACCTGCGCGCCCGCCTCGTCGGACAGGATCGCGATGATCGAATGCAGCGGGCGCACCCAGCGCAGGTTGCCTGACCCCCAGCGCATCGACCTGGGCCAGGGGAAATCGCGGATCGTGGCTTCCAGCACCTCGGCCACGATCTCGGCGGCGGATCGCCCCGGCCTCTCGATGACGGCGAAGAAGATCTCGCCCTTCTTCTCGGCCCGGCGTTCCAGTTGGTCCAGCGTCAGGCCGGTCGCGCGCAGGAAGCCTTCGATCGCCTTTGCGGGGGCGTCCGTGCGCGGTCCCTTGCGTTCCTCGCGCACGGGTTTCGATTCTGCGCTCAGCCCCTCGACGGCCAGCGTCAGGCGGCGGGGCGTGGAAAAGGCACCGGCGGAACGATAGGTCAGGCCGGATTCCACCAGCCCGTCGGTGATGAGCCCTTTCAGGTCCTCGCGCGCGCGGGGCTGCATCCGGGCGGGGATTTCCTCGGAAAACAGTTCGATGAGAAGATCGGGCATCAGTCCATCACTCCGGGCGCCGGGGTCTTGTCGTTGAACTGGTGCCAGGCGAATGCGCGGCCGTCGGGATAGACGACGATCACCCGGTCCACGTCGGGGCGGACCTCGGCCTGGCCCAGCACCGCCCGTGCCGCGCCCGATTCCAGATCGGCGGTCAGCGCGCGCGCGGAATAGCACTGGAACCAGTTCGGCCCGTTCAGCGGCGTCGCGCCCTCGTAAGGCGCGGCGTCCGCGACCTGCGCCGGGTCCAGCGTGAAGCAGGCGCGATACCGGATGGGCGAACTGGCCGCGTCGATGGCGCGGAACCCTTCGATCGCGACCGGATGGGTCGTGCCCTGCGCGTCGGTCACGACGATTTCCTGCGCGCCGGTGATCTCGTCCACCGGGTCATAAAAGCCATAGACCTGCAGATACCAGACCGCGACGCCCGTCAGCACCGCCACCAGCACCAGCATCGACGCCATGATCCTGCCCGATGTCATGCCGCATCCTCCGTGTTCATGCCCGCGGCATCAGTGGTCAGGAACAGGTCGGCGCAGCGCTTGGCCAGCGCCCGGACCCGGCCGATATAGGCCTGCCGCTCGGTCACGCTGATGACCCCGCGCGCGTCCAGAAGGTTGAAGATGTGGCTGGCCTTGATCGCCTGGTCATAGGCGGGGTGCGCCATCGGGATGCGCCGCCCGGCGCTGTCCACCTCGGGGGCGGTCAGGATGCGGTCGCATTCGGCCTCGGCGTCCCTGAAATGCTGAAACAGCATGTCGGTGTCGGCCTGTTCGAAGTTCCAGCGGCTGTATTCCCGCTCGGTCTGCCGGAAGACATCGCCATAGGTCAGCGGGATCGGCGCGTCGGGCGCGTTGAAGGGCATGTCCATGACATGTTCCACCCCCAGCACATACATCGCCAGCCGTTCCAGCCCATAGGTCAGCTCGCCCGAGACGGGCCGGCAGTCATGGCCGCCGACCTGCTGGAAATAGGTGAACTGGCTGACCTCCATCCCGTCGCACCAGACCTCCCACCCCAGGCCCCAGGCGCCGAGCGTGGGCGATTCCCAGTCGTCCTCGACGAAGCGGACATCGTGGATCATCGGGTCGAGGCCGATGGCCTTCAGGCTGCCCAGATACAGATCCTGCAGGTCGGGCGGCGAGGGTTTGATGATGACCTGATACTGGTAATAATGCTGCAGCCGGTTGGGGTTTTCCCCGTAACGCCCGTCGGTCGGGCGGCGCGAGGGCTGGACATAGGCCGCGGCCCAGGGGCGGGTGCCAAGGCTGCGCAGCGTGGTCGCCGGATGGAAGGTGCCAGCGCCGACCTCCATGTCATAGGGCTGCAGGACGGCGCAGCCGGTCGCGGCCCAATAGGCCTGCAGGCGCAGGATCACGTCCTGGAAACAGCGGGGCCGGTCCGCCGCAGGGGCGGCAGGGTCCGTCTGGGGGCTGGTCATCCCGGCGTCCTTCAGCATAACTGGCGCGATGTCTGCCGCCTTCTAGGGGGCGGGCCGGACAGGGTCAATCAGACGACAAGGGGGGCTGGATGCGGGCCTTGGCATTGGTGATCGCGGCGCTGCTGCCGGTGGCGGCGGTTGCGGAACCCGTCGTGCTGCGGATCGAGGCCAAGCGCGGGGACGCCGCGCAGTCGGCCGCGCAGGGTTGGCGGGCGCAGTTTCCCGATGTTGTGACATTCCCGCTGACCGGCGGCTGGACCGCGATCGCGCTGGGCCCGATGGAGCGCGAGGCCGCCGAGGCGCGGCTGGCCGAGTTGAAGACCGCGGGGAAAGTCCCCGCCGACAGCTTCATCGCGCCGCAACCCGAGGGCGCGCTCGCCATAGCCGGCGCGCCGTCGGCGGATGGCGCTGCATCAGCAGACGCCCTTGCAACCGATGCGAACGAGGTCGCCCCGGATGCGGCCCCTGCAACGGGCTTCGATGCAGGGGCCACGGCCGACGCGCCCGCAGAGCCTGCCCCGGCGGCTGCGCCGGGCAGCCATATC
>CALLYR010000487.1 GCA_937859005.1 uncultured Paracoccus sp.
GGGAAGCCGGCCCCCGCGCGCGCACGACGTTCCATCTGAATCGCCCGCAGGGCACGGCGAAATGCACCGCCGCCAACGGCCGTCTGGAAATCCGTCTGGCCCGCGACTTCACCGCTGTGGATCGCCGCCGCCTTGAAAACGCCATCGTGGCGCTGCTGGACCAGCTGGAATGATCTTCCCCGCGGGGAAGCGTTGCCGGACCAGCTGGAACGATCTTCCCCGCGGGGAAGTGCAGGGAAGGGGCGTGCGGCGGGTCTTGGCGCTGGGTCGCTGACAAGGCGGGCTCCTTGGTCGCCATCCCACATTGTTCACGATATGTTCCAGATTGCAGGGGCGTCGATGATGTGACCGCCCCTTGGAGGCCGAAATCGCCCGGATCGCCCGTGAGCCGGGAGACCGGAATGGTCCGTCTGCTGCGGAACATGCCGGGCGGCAGGGTCAAGGCCGCGATGGCTGCGGGGATCAGGGGACCGATGCCCGGCATGTTCCGCAGTAGCCGCGACGCCGCCGCCTGACATGCAGGAATGCTGTCGCGCAAGCTGCTGTTGCCGCTGACCGCGAATTGCAGCGGCCGCCATGCACTGCCTGGCCAGCAGCGAATGAAGGGGCCGTGGGCCGAAGGTCCGAAAACGGGAGCGGTCCCCTTGGTCATGGGGCAAGCAAGAGAAAAGAGCGGCACGGGATAACGGGGAAGATGAAGAATGTTCAGATGGCCTTAATAAGTAGTTAATCATTCTTGAAACATAGGAACGGTCGGCCATGGTGTCCAATCCCCAGGACGCAACAACGTCTCGGGAGGAGATCATGAAGTCGGAAAGCCGCGCTGCGGCGCTCTCCAACGTTCCACTTGAGCAACGCGCGTGGAACATCCGCCGCAAGGCCCTGCTGATGGGCGAGGTTCAGGGGCAGGGCTACATAGGGCAGGCGCTCGGCGTGGCCGATGTGCTCGCAGCATCCTATTTCCACGCGCTGGAATAACGCCCGGAAGATCCCGAATGGGAGGGCCGCGACCGCTTCCTGCTGTCGATCGGCCATTATGCCATCGCCCTTTATGCGGTGCTGATGGAGGCGGGCATCCTGCCGGGTCTCGTGCTGGCGATCGGCATGATGGCGATGGTGTGGTTCGTGGCCAGGCGCCGCGGCCTGCCCGCCTCGCCCCTGCCGGGCGGGTTCAAGGCGTTCAAGAGCCAGATCGTCTTTGCCCTGCCCGCGCTGCTGATGCCGATCTTCATCATCGGCACCCTGCGCTTCGGCGTGGCGACGCCGACCGAGTTCAGCGTGTTGGCCGTGGCCTATGCCCTGCTGATCGGCATCTTCTTCTATCGCGACGTCACGCCCCGGCTGATCTGGGACGCGCTGGTCGATACCGGGCTGATGACGGGCGCGGTCATGCTGATCATCATGGCCTCGGGCACGATCCAGTGGATCCTGACGGTCGAGCAGGTGCCCCAGAACCTTGCGATCTGGGTCTCGACCCACCTGACGGAACCGTGGATGGTGCTGATCGCGCTCAACCTCGTGATGCTGGTCGTGGGGATGTTCCTCGACCTGCCCGCGGCCGTGCTGCTGCTGGCGCCGCTGATGGTGACGATCGGCAATTCGATCGGTCTGGACCCTGTGCAACTCGGTCTGATGATGGTGCTGAACCTGTCGATCGGCCTTTACACGCCGCCGGTGGGAACGACGCTGTTCATCTCGTCGGCGATCGCCCGCACGGGGATCGGCGAGACGACGCGGGCCCTGCTGCCCTTCTATCTGGTGGCCCTCGTGGTTCTGCTGGCCTTCACCTTCATCCCGGCGCTGACCATCCACTAGAGGCCCCAGGGCTTCACGTCGATCAGTTCGGCGGCCGAGCCTTTCCGGAACGAACAGCCGCGCGCAGCGAGAAAGCTGCGCGCGGCCGCGTCATGGGCGGCGGTGGCGCCGGCGAGCCAGTCCGAGAACCGCTTCACCACGCGCCGGTTCAGGTGCCGCGGCGGGCAGACGAACCAGTAGGCCGCGAAATCGATGACCTCGAACCCGGTCGAGAACGGCACCAGCTCGCCCCGTTCCAACTCGCCCAGGCAAAGCGTCACGCTGTCAAGCGCGATCCCGCCGGACTGCTTGGCCATCTCTATCGACATGGAGGAGCGGTCGAACCGGAAGGGATAGGTCAGGTCCGGCAGCATGATCCGGTTGCCGGCAAGCCAGAGGTCCCAGCGATAAAGTGTCTTGACGCTGTCGATCAGCCGCGCCTGCGCCAGTTGCTCCACCGGATCGTCCGAGAGGCCCTGCAGCCGGGCAAGATAGTCGGGACTGCAGAGCGGCAGCACCAGATCGTGCATGACGGGGATCACCGTCAGCCCGCTCCAGCCGCCGGTCCCGTACCGGAGGTCAAGGTCCACGGCCTCGGTGTCGAAGGCCGAAAAGTCAGGCGTGGCATCAACCCGGATGTTCCAGTCGGGGTTCTCGGCCGCGAAGCTGCCGATCCGCGGCCCCAGCCAGCGGACGCCGAAGCTGGGGCTGACGCGGATCGTCAGGTTGCGCAGGTCGCGCTGGTGGGCAATGGCCGAGCGCGCGTTGCGGATCGCGCCGAATGCCTGCGTCACGGTCTGGAACATCCGGTCGCCGTCGAGCGTCAGCACCAGCCGCCGCTTCTCCCGCCGGAAGAGCCTCACCCCCAGTTGGGTCTCGAGGGCCGCGAGCTGCTGGCTCACCGCCGATGGCGACACTGCCAGTTCCTCGGCGGCCCTGGTCACCGTGCCGAGGCGCGCCACCGCTTCGAAATGCTCCATGGCCTTGAGATTGAGGTCCCGCATGGGCCCACACTAACTGAAATCACCCGTGCGCCAAGATCTGCCCATGCCCCCGCCGCACAGGGGCGTTCCTGTCGGATCCCTCCGGCCGCCGGACGGGCTGGACGCCGATCTGTGAGATTTACTCATGGTGGCGTGAGTTAAGGGTTCTGGTGATGTGTCCGGTCAGCCGTTTACTCAGGTTCTGTCGAACGGCCCCGAGGACACCTTTGCAGCCTTGCGAAGGTGGTGGTCCGGCAACAGTTCCAGGGAGGAACAGGGATGAGTTCAGGTGGAATCAGGGCGCTTGCAGGTGCAGCCGCGCTGGCATTCGCAGCGGCCGGCGCATATGCGGGCAGCATCTCGTGGGATATGCCCAACGAGTATCCGGCCACCTCGCTTCAGGGCGAGACCGACAGGTTCTTCGGACAGCGCCTGGCCGAACTCAGCGACGGCGACATCGCCATCACCCATCATTTCGGGGGTGCGCTGGGGTTCCGCTCGCGCGACCAGCTCGATGCCGTCGGCGATGGCGCGGTCCCCCTGGCCAACACCTTCATCGCGCCCCTGGGCGGCATGGACCCGCTGTTCCTGCTGATGTCGCTGCCCTTCCTGACCTCGAACCCGGAAGAGGCCAGGCGCCTGTTCGATGTGGCCGAGCCGCATTTCAACACCGTGCTGGAACGTTACAACCAGCGGCTGCTCTATTCCTCGCCCTGGGCCTCCAGCGGCCTGTGGAGCCGGAAGGAGATCGCCGGGTCCGAAGGGCTGGACGGGCTGAAGATGCGGACCTATGACACCAATTCAACCGAAGTGTTCCGCAACGCGGGCGCATCGCCCGTCCAGCTGAGCTGGGCCGATATCGTGCCGCAGCTCAGTGCGGGCGGCATCGACGGCGTGCTGACCTCGATCGAGGCGGGGCTGAGCGCCAGCTTCGGCGAATACACCCCCCATTTCGCCGCCATCAATTACGACAGCACGGTCAATCTGGTGACGATCAACCTGGATGTCTGGGAAAGCCTGGACGACGGGCAGCGCGCCCTGGTGCAGCGGGCCGCGGATGAGACCGAAGACCACGCCTGGGCCAATATCGCGGATGCCGTGGCGCAAAGCTATGAGGAAGGCGAGGCCAGGGGCATGACCATCCAGCGCGAGGTCGATCCGGCCTTTCGCAAGCAGCTGTCCGACAGGGCGCAGCCCGTGATCGACGCCTGGGCCGCGCAGACCGGCGAGACCGGCACGCAGATCCTGGACGCCTTTCGCCAGGGCACCACGCTGGCGAGGGTGAACTGATGGCGGCTTTCGAGGGGATGGAAACAGGGCAGGCGGGCTTTGAAGCCGGCCTGCATGACATCGAGGGCCGCGGGGCGCCCGCAGACCGGGGTCTGGTCGCGGGCTTTCAGCGCGTTGCGCGGTTCCTGTCGACGCTCGGCAGTCTCGCCGCGGCGCTGATCATGGCCCTTGTCACCGGCCATGTCCTTCTGGAAATCACCCTGCGGACATTCTTCGGCACGTCCACCTATGTGCTCGACGAATTCGTGGGCTATGGCGTGGCCGCGATGACGTTCCTGGCGCTTGGCCGCGCCATGTCCGAGGGCGCGCTGATCCGCGTGGCGTTCCTGCTGGACCTGGTCAGGTCGCCGGCGCTGAACCGCGGGCTGCGGCTGGCCTGCCTGGTGCTGACCGCGGGCCTTGCGGGCTTCATGGCATGGAATTTCTGGAAGACCGTCTCGCGCAACTTCGTGCGGGGCGTGACCAGCGACACGATTGCGCATGTCCCCTTGTGGATCCCGGAAAGCATGGTGCTTGCCGGCCTGACGATCTTCTTCGTGCAGCTTCTGGCCGATGGGCTGGCGCTGATCGCGAAGAAGGACATCTGACCCCTCAAGCCAAGCGAGGCAGGAATGGACGTTCTTCCCGGCATGGGCATCTTCCTGGTGCTCATCATGATGTTTCTCGGCATGGGTGTGTGGGTCTTTGCGGGCCTGTTCATGGTCGCCATCGGGGCGATGGTGCTGGTGACCGACATGCCGATGACGCAGATCGGCACGATCCTGCGGACGGTGACCTGGCGCAGCGCCAGCGCATGGGAGCTGTCGGCGATTCCCCTGTTCATCTGGATGGGGGAAATCATCTTCCGCACGGACATCTCCGACCGGCTGTTCCGCGGGCTGTCGCCGATGGTGCAATGGCTGCCGGGCCGGCTGCTGCACACCAACGTGCTGGGCTGCACGCTGTTTGCCGCCATCAGCGGATCGACCTCGGCCACCACCGCCACCGTGGGCCGCATCACGACCGGCGCGCTGGCCGAGCGGCAGTACGACAACTCGCTGGCGGTCGGCTCGCTGGCCGGGGCGGGCAGCCTGGGGCTGCTGATCCCGCCGTCGATCGTCATGATCATCTATGGCGTCCTGGCCGAGGTTTCGATCGCCAAGCTGTTCATCGCGGGCATCCTGCCGGGGCTGATGATCGCGTTCCTGTATTCGCTCTATATCATGATCCGCTGCGCGGCCGATCCCTCGCTTGCCCCCAAGACCGAGGGCCGTGTCGGCTGGGGCGACGTGCTGCAGGGGCTTTCGGACCTGACGCCGATCTTCGTGCTGATCGGGCTAGTGCTGGGCAGCATCTATTCCGGCATCGCCACGCCCTCCGAGGCGGCGGCGGTGGGCGTCGCGGCCACGATCCTGCTGGTGGCCGCGATGGGCAAGCTGCGCCTGCAGGTGCTGATCGACGCGGGCTTCAGCGCGGTGTCGACCTCGGCCATGGTCTGCACCATCCTGGTGGCGGCGGCGGTGCTGTCCACCGCGATCGGTTATGCCCATATCCCGCAGGAACTGGTGAAGCTGATCGAATCGCTGCAGCTTTCGCCCTATGTGCTGCTGCTGATGCTGGCGGTCTTCTATCTGGTGCTGGGCTGCTTTCTCGACGGCATCTCGATCATCGTGATGACGCTGCCGATCACCCTGCCGCTGATCGTGCAGGCCGGCTTCAACCCGGTCTGGTACGGCGTGTTCCTGGTCCTGATGTGCGAGCTGGCCACGATGACGCCGCCGGTGGGCTTCAACCTGTTCATCCTGCAATCGCTGACCGGGCAGCCGATTTCCAGGGTGGCGAGGGCGGCCTTTCCGTTCTTCCTGCTCATGGTCCTGGCCGTGGTCCTGATCAGCGCCTTTCCGCAGATCGTGCTGTTCATGACGGCGTTCGTCTGAGCCATGGCGCAGGATCGCATTCCGCCTGACGACCGGCCGGATTTCCGGCTGGATCACGTCATGATCCGGGTGCAGGACCTGGACCGGGCGCTGGGATTCTATGTCGGCCTGCTGGGCATGAAGATCCTGCGGCAGGCGGACTATCCGGGGGGACGCTTCACCAACATCTTCCTGGGCTTTCCGGGGCAGGACGGCCAGACCGCGCTGGAACTGACATGGAACTGGGACCGCGCCACGCCCTATCCCGCCGGCGAGAATTTCGGACATCTGGCCCTGATGGTGCCCGATCTCGTCGCGGCGATGGACTGGCTGGAACGGCGAGGCGTGACCATAAGGACGCCGCCCCGCAGGATGGCGCACGGGACGCGGATGATCGGCTTTGTCCTGGACCCCGAGGGCATCCCGATCGAGATGATGGAGCCATTGGATCAGGCATGAGCAGGAATGAAACGGGCGCCTCGGGCGCCCGTTCCTTGTTGGGCATATCGCGGCCGCAAACGCCCCATCTGTGAATTCCATTCATCGCAGCTTGAGAAGCCCTTGGTTCCTTGCGGGCGGGCGGACCGGTATCACGGGATCAGTCGCGGCACGCATCCGGTGCCGCCCGCCAGCAGGAGACGCAGATGAACAAGGCCGCCCTGAAATCCCCCATCGCCATCAGTGAATTCGACAGCAGCACCCTGGAAGCCGATCAGGTCGTCGCCCTGCCGGCCGCGGTCTTTTCGACCGTCGAATTCTTCGATTTCGAAATGAATGCCGTCTGGGGCCACGAATGGTTCTGCGTCGGCCGGGCGAACGACATCCCGAAGCCGGGCGATTACTATACCATCCGCGTCGGGAAAGACCCGCTGATCGTGCTGCGCAACCGCGACGGCGAGGTCCGCGTGATGGCCAATGTGTGCCAGCACCGCGGCATGATCGTGGCCGAGGGGCAGGGCAACCTGCGCCGCCTGCGCTGTCCGCTGCACGCCTGGACCTATGACCTGAACGGCCAGCTGATCGCGGCCCCCGGCATTTCGGACAATCCCGAATCCAGGGTCGACCTGTCGGAAATCTGCCTGCCCAAGATGCGCACGGAGGTCTGGGAAGGCTTCATCTTCATCACCTTCGACGAAACCCTGGCGCCCGTCTCCGAACGGCTGGGCAAGCTGAGCGAACAGCTTTGCAACTATGGCATGGCGTCCCTGCGCGCCCCCGATCCGCTGCAGTTCGAGGCGTTCGACTGGAACTGGAAGATCTTCAACGACGAATGCTATCACTGCATGTTCCTTCACTCCTCGTCCTGGGGTGACATGTACGAGCTGAACCGCGGCACGACCCTGGACGAAGCCGTCGAGTTCAACGACCTGGCGCGGGGCGTCGTCTCCTATAACCTGTGCAGTCCGCACAAGGATGCCGCGCCCACCCATACCAGGTCGGTGCTGCAGCCGGCCATCGCGACCCTGACCGATCAGGAGCGCACGCAGCTTTCCTATGTCACCGTGGCGCCCAACCTGCTGATCGTGGCGATGCCGGACAAGGTGAAGTATTTCCTGTGGCTGCCGGTCGCGGCGCAGAAATCGCTTTACGGCGTGGGCTGGATGTATCCCGAAAGCACGCTGGCGCGCGACGACTTCCGCGCGAACTATGACCGCGAGATCAAGGATCTGGGCCCCGTCATGGAAGAGGATCTCCATGCCTGGCGCAGCTGCCAGATCGGCTACAACTCGAACTTCGCCGCCCGCGGCCCGCTTGCCGCCGAGGAAGAGGTCATCAAGCGCCTGCAGACCTGGCTGGTCAGCAAGTACCGCGCCGAGGACCAGCGCGCGAGGGGCGCCGTTCGCGCGGTCGCGGCCGAATGATGGAACAGCCGCGCGACATCACCGTCCGCGTCGCCCGCCGCGATGTCCTGGCCGAGGGCATCGTGGGGCTGACGCTGGAGGCGGCCAATGGCGTGGCCCTGCCCGGCTGGACGCCGGGGGCGCATATCGACCTGAAGCTGCCGGTGCGGGACGCCGAAGGGATGCCGCTGATCCGCCAGTATTCGCTGTGCGGCAGCCTTGGCGACGGCGGCAGCTATCGCGTGGGCGTCCTGCGCGAGGCGGCGGGGCGGGGCGGGTCGGCCTTTGTCCACGAGGCCCTGAAGGAAGGGGACGTGCTGGCCATCTCGGCGCCGCGCAATCACTTTCCGTTCGAGGCGGGGCCGAGGACGCTGTTCATCGCGGGCGGCATCGGCATCACCCCGATCCTGCCGATGGTGCGGC
>CALLYR010000488.1 GCA_937859005.1 uncultured Paracoccus sp.
CGGCATTCTCACCCAATATGCCGATCAATGGTTCGGCATCCAGATGCCGCCGGTCTATGGCTATTTCGGCGTCATCCTCTCGATGGTGCTGTCGAATTTTACCTATGTATTCCTGTTCGTGCAGGGGGCGTTGACGGCGGTCGATCCGCATCTGGAGGAAAGCGCCCGCGTCATGGGGGCGTCGCGCTGGCGCATCCTGCGTACGGTGGTGCTGCCGCTGGCCATTCCGCCAATGCTGGCGGGGGCGATGGTGGCGGGGCGGCTGGAAATCCTGGCGATCCTGGCGCTGCTGGCCCCCGGCGGCTGGCGGATGCGCCGGCGCTGATCGGCCTCAGCGGGCAAAGATCCCGCTGCCGTCGGCAAAGCCCTTGATCTCGATCGGATTGCCGGACGGGTCGCGAAAGAACATCGTCGCCTGTTCGCCCGGCTGGCCGGCAAAGCGGATCTGCGGCTCCATCACGAACCGGACGCCCGCCGCGCGCAGGCGGTCCGCCAGTTCCCGCCAGTCCGCCATTCCCAGTACCACGCCCAGATGCGGCATCGGCACCATGTGGTCGCCCACCCTGCCGGTGTCGGCGGTCGCGAAGGGTTGGCCCAGATGCAGACTGATCTGATGGCCGAAAAAGTCGAAATCGACCCATGTTCCGGTGCTGCGGCCTTCGGCGCAGCCGAGGGTGCCGCCATAGAAGGCGCGCGCCTCGTCCAGGTCGGTGACGTGATAGGCCAGGTGGAAAACGGACTGCATCGGGATTCCTTTCGTCTGGAGGCGTCATGCCATGCCGTGACCCACACGCCACAGGGCGCGGCCCACAGGCGAGAACTGCGGGCGCTCTGCTTGTGCGGGCGGGGGGGCTGACCTAGATGTGATCGCGTCTGCCCAATAACAAAGAAAAGGACGCCCCGCCATGGCCGGCGACAAGCAGAACCTTCAGGATGCGTTTCTGAACCATGTCCGCAAGGCCAAGGTGCCGGTCACGATCTTTCTGATCAACGGCGTCAAGCTGCAGGGCGTCATCACCTGGTTCGACAATTTCTGCGTCCTGCTGCGCCGGGACGGGCAGTCGCAACTGGTCTACAAGCATGCGATCTCGACCGTCATGCCGGGCCAGCCCATCAGCCTTTACGAAGGCGAGGACTGAGTGGCCGAGGCGCAGCCGACCGCCGCGCGCCCCACCCGCGCCTTCGTGATCCATCCCGATCTGGGCGAGCGGCGCGGCCAGCGGCGTTCGCCGGAATTGGCGCAGGAGGAAGCGGTGGCGCTGGCCCGCGCCCTGCCCGCGATCGAGGTCGTGGGCGGCATGGTGGCAAAGCTGCGCAACCCTTCGCCGGGGATGCTGTTTTCATCCGGCAAGCTGGACGAGATCGGCGCCGCGCTGACGGAAACCGAGGCGGAACTGGTTCTGATCGACGGTCCCGTGTCCCCGGTGCAGCAGCGCAACCTTGAAAAGCACTGGGATGTCAAGATCCTGGACCGGACCGGGCTGATCCTTGAAATCTTCGCCGACCGCGCCCGCACGCGCGAAGGCGTGCTGCAGGTCGAACTGGCGGCGCTGGCCTGGCAGCGCACGCGGCTGGTGCGCGCCTGGACCCACCTCGAACGCCAGCGCGGCGGCTTCGGCTTCGTCGGCGGCCCCGGCGAGACGCAGATCGAATCCGACCGCCGCGCCATCGACGACCAGATGGTGCGCCTGCGCCGGCAACTGGAACGGGTGACGCGCACCCGCACCCTGCATCGCGCGGCCCGCGCAAGGGTGCCTTATCCGATCGTCGCGCTGGTCGGTTATACCAACGCCGGCAAATCGACGCTGTTCAACCGCCTGACCGGGGCGGATGTAGTGGCGCAGGACATGCTGTTCGCGACGCTGGACCCCACGATGCGGGCGATCAACCTGCCCGGCGCGGACGGCGAGGCGCGGGGGCGGCGTATCATCCTGTCCGACACCGTGGGCTTCATCAGCGACCTGCCGCACGAACTGGTCGCGGCCTTCCGCGCCACGCTGGAGGAGGTGCTGGAGGCCGACCTGATCCTGCATGTCCGCGACATCTCGCACCCGGAAACCGAGGAACAGGCGGCGGATGTGGGCGACATCCTGGGCAGCCTGGGCGTGGACGAGGACGTGCCCCTGATCGAGGTCTGGAACAAGATCGACGCCCTGTCCCCCGACATCCGCGCCGCACTGCGCCGGACGGATGCGCGCCGCGCCGATGTGCAGGCGGTGTCGGCGCTGACCGGCGAGGGGCTGCCCGATCTGGTCGCGGCCCTCGACGCGCGGCTGGCGCAGGTGCTGGACGAGCCCCGCCATGCGGCTGAGGTCACGATTCCCCACGACGACGGCCGCCGCCGCGCCTGGCTGCATCAGGCGGGCGTGGTCGAACGCGAGGAGCCGACCGACGAGGGCCAGCGGATGCAGTTGCGCTGGACCGACCGGCAGAAGGCCGCGTTCGAGGCGCTGGACGGCGCCACCTCGCAACACGAGGACGAGGACGAGGACGAGGACAATATCCCGTCGCCCGGAGGCTGGGATCCGCTGAGCCGGGACTGAGAGCGGCACGAACGCATGTCTTCAGAGGTCGAGGCGGCGCGGTTCGGGTGCAAGGCCGGGGCCTGCGCCTGCAACCGCACGAGAGAGCCGCAGGATGTGCTTGCACGCACCACTTGGGCGGCGGCTTCCGATTGAGACGCCGCTCCTTTCACAAGGTGCGTGCGCACACACCCTGCGGAATTCCGGGTCGTGTCTCGTGCGAACGGGCGCGGGATACGTGGTTCCCGTGCAATTCGGCGGCTCGGACAGGGTGGTGGCGCAAGGTACGCATCCTGCAGTCGGGTGCGCGGCAACTTCCGGCATGGTCAGGCGGAAAATGCGGAAATTGCCTTGTCCATCCTTCGCCCTGACTGTCCTTTCTGGAGGCCGCGGCCCGGCGCGTCCTCCGGCCTTATTTCGCCATCATCTCTTCCTCGGCGCGGATGCCGCCGACCACGCCCAGCGACTTCAGCTTGCGGTGCAATGCGCTGCGCTCCATGCCGACGAACTGCGCGGTGCGGCTGATGTTGCCGCCGAAGCGGTTGATCTGGGCCAGCAGATATTCCCGCTCGAACAACTCGCGCGCCTCGCGCAGGGCCAGCGCGGTGATCTGCGGTCCCAGCGCCAGCGCCTCGCCGTTCTCCGGGGTCGCGCCCTGGGGTTCCAGTTCGCCCGGCTGGATCGGGCCGGGGCCGTTGACGCCGTCGACGAGGCGCTGCGCCTCCTCGCGGCCCTGCGAGCGGAACGAGCCCAGCGCGTTGATCGACTGCGGCGTCAGCCCGACATGGGCCATCACCGGAATGCCGCGCCGGGTCAGGAACGCGATGGTCTCGGCCATGTGCTCGCCGCCTTCGAGCTTGACCGCGCCGCACAGGGTTTCCTTCATGATGCGCGCCGCCGACTGGAACGCCTGTTCCTTGGACGCTTCGTAGGAGCCGAACGGCATGTCCACCACGACCAGCGCACGCTGCGAGCCGCGCATCACGGCGTGGCCCTGCAGGATCATCATCTCCATGGTGACCGGCACGGTGGTCTCGAAGCCGTGCATGACGTTGCCGAGCGAATCCCCGACCAGGATGATGTCGCAGTAACGATCGACCAGCCGTGCGGTGTGGGCGTGGTAGGCGGTCAGCATCACCAGCGGCTCGCCGTCCTTGCGCGCGAGAACGTCGGGCGCGGTGACACGCTTCACGGTGGTCTGCACAGACATGGATTACACTCCGAACACCGGCACGCCGATGATGATAGGGTGGAAGACGAAGGACAGCGCCAGATAAAGAAGCGAGCCGGCGACGATGGCAAGCGCATCGTGGCCGAAACCTCCGATCGGCATCACGGGAGCGCCGCGGTCCTTGCGCCAGACGAAGGGATCGCTGGCGATCAGCGGGCTTTCCCAGATCA
>CALLYR010000489.1 GCA_937859005.1 uncultured Paracoccus sp.
GCGGGGGTGATTGCGGTCACGGACGGGCTGGCCCATGACGCCGCAGCCATTCCGCAGGACGCGCCTGCGCCGGTTCATGTCCTGCTGACCGGCGAGGCAGCCGACTGGGACCGTCGCCTGGTGATCGAATCCGCCCCCGCATTCGGCCTGATCGGTCATCCGGTGACGATCCGCCTGCGGATCGAGGATCAGGGGCGGGTGCCCGAAGCCGTCGCCGGGCAGTCGGCCAGCCTGCGCCTGTCGCTGGACGGCGCCGCGCCCGAGGTCGTGGCGGTCCCTCTGGGCATGACGCTGGAACTGGAGGTGGTTCCCCGCCATCCGGGCCAGAATGTCGTGTCCTTCGCTCTGGACCCGCCCGAGGGCGGGCCTGCGCAACTGACCGACCGCAACGATGCCGCGGTCGTCCAGATCGAAGGGGTGCGCGACCGCCTGCGCGTCCTGCTGGTGTCCGGAGAGCCTCACGCAGGTGAAAGAACCTGGCGCAACCTGCTGAAATCGGACCCGAACATCGATCTGGTGCATTTCACCATCCTGCGCCCGCCCGACAAGCTGGACGGGGTGCCGGTGGACGAACTGGCGTTGATCGCCTTTCCGACCGAGGCGCTGTTTCAGGACCGGATCGGGGATTTCGACCTCATTATCTTTGACCGATACCGCATCCGGGGCATCCTGCCGCCCGAATATCTGGACAACATCCGCCGTTATGTCGAAGAGGGCGGCGCGCTGCTGGTGTCGGGCGGACCCGAGATGGCCGGGGTGGAAAGCCTGCATCTGTCGCCGCTGGGCCCCGTCCTGCCGGCGCGGCCGACAGGGCGACTGATCGAGCGGCCTTTCCTGCCCGAACTGACCGAGGAAGGCCGGCGTCATCCGGTCACTGCCGGGCTGCCCGGCGCGCCCGACCCCGCCCAGCCGGATGCGCCGCATTGGGGCCGCTGGCTGCGGATGGCCGAGGTCACGCCCGAACCCGGCGCGCAGGTCCTGCTTGTGGGCGAAAGGGGGCGGCCGCTGCTGGTCGCGGACCGGGTGGGCAAGGGACGGGTGGCGCTGCTGACCTCGGATCAGGTGTGGCTGTGGGGGCGGGGCTTCGAGGGGGGCGGGCCGCAACTGGACCTGTTGCGCCGCATCGCCCACTGGGACATGAAAGAACCCGATCTGGAGGAGGAATCGCTGCTGGCCGGGGTCGGGCCGGATCTGGCGATCACCGTCACGCGGCAGACGATGGGCGACCATGCCGGTCCGGTCCTTATC
>CALLYR010000490.1 GCA_937859005.1 uncultured Paracoccus sp.
CCGATCGAGGTGATCCAGTCCGACGCCCAGGGGTTGTCGCTGGTGGTGCTGCTGGCGCTGGTGGTGCTGGCGCAGTGGTCCACCAACAACTCGGCCAACCTGATCCCGGCGGCGCTGACCTTCATCAACCTGGCGCCGCGGGCGATCGACTATCGCCGGGGCGTCGCGCTGGCGGGCATCGTGGGGACGCTGTGCTTTCCGTGGCTGATCCTGAACAACCTGTTCGTGTTCCTGGGCTATTACGGCGCGTTCCTGTCGGCCATCGGCGGCATCATGGTGGCTGACTATTACCTGCTGCGGCGGCGGCGGGTGAACGTGCCCGCGCTTTATGACCTCGACGGCCAGTTCCGTTACATGGGCGGATTCAATCCGGCCGGGCTGGCCGCCTGGGTGATCGCGGGCGGGATCGCGGCCTGGTATTCGCAGTATGCGGTGCTGATCGGTTTCCCGCTGGGGCTCGCGATCTATTGCGCGCTGATGAAGGCGGTGGTGCTGCCCGCCCATCCGCAGGCCGAGATCGCCGCGGACCCCTCCGACGACTGGCTGGCGACTTCGGTGGGGCGCAGCTGGGATTACCAGGGGCATGGCCGCTTTGCCCGGACCGGCTCCAGCGAATCCGCCGCCCATGCCTCGGCGCGCGAGGATCTGTAACGCGCCGCCCTTCGGCCGGAAAGGACAGCGCCCCTGCTGACCGCAGGGGATCATATGGCCCCCTTGCGGCAAGGCCGATCTGACGACGAACGGCGCATCGGCCCCAGGATCGGGGCCGGTGCGTCATGCCTTTGAAGCCCTTCGGCGCTGCCGGTCTTAAAGACAGGCGCCGTGTTCGATTTCCCAGCCCTGCCGGGCCGGACGAAGACTGGCGGACCCTCCATGCTGGCTGGTCAGGATCTCGGCCGCCTTGTCGGCGCGGGCCCGGTGGCTGCCATTGGTGCGGCGTCCGTTCGGCATGATGCAGCGCACGCCGGCCTCTTGGCTGCAATGCGGACAGGGAACGGCCAGGAACGGATGGGAAAAGGCGGTGAAATCGATCATTGTGTCCAGGAATCCAAGAAATATTCGGACAGGAATGGCCGGAAGGCCCGTTTCGTTCCCCCTGACCCAGCGTCAATAAGCGGACTGACCCTGCGTAAGCGGCAGGAAGCCGGGCTCCCGTTCCCCTGCCTGCCTGCAGGTCTGTCCAAAGGGCCGGAATCAGAACGCAAGCCCGCTTCGTCGCCGGGAATGGCGGTCACGGCGCGGCCGAAGGCGTCGCGCCTCTGTCCGCAGCCGCCAGCGCCCTCGGGCCGGTTGGGGACCGCACCGCCATCCCCTGCGCTGAAGAGACGCCCGCATCTTCAGCGCAGATCGGACCGCAACCGAATGCCCGCCGCAGCCGGTTTCAAGTCCGGCTGCCGGGCGCGGGCTTGAAACCGGCTGGATGCGGCATATCTGGGTAAGGCTACGTTATTCCCAACTGCGTCCTGTCTCCCTCGTCGGCTTCAGTCTGCATTCGTGACGTGACTGAGCCGAGCCACCGTATTTCGCGGGTGGCATACCCACAGACAGGAGTTCTCACGATGGCCAAAGGCACCGTGAAATGGTTCGACAACACAAGAGGATATGGCCTCATCCGTCCCGATGACGGCGGAAGGGACGTGTTCCTGCCGGTGATCTCGCTGGAATGCGCATTCCTGCCCAGCCCGGAGAGGGGGCAGAAGGCCACCTATGAATTGCGCCGGACGCTGGATGGACGCGAAACCGCGATGGATCTGGCATTCGTCTGAGGATG
>CALLYR010000491.1 GCA_937859005.1 uncultured Paracoccus sp.
AACAGCTTGCCGGTGCGGGCGAATCCGGTCTGCACCTCGTCCGCGATCAGCAGCATCCCGTGTTTGTCGCACAGGTCGCGCAGCTTGCGCATGAAGCCCGAAGGCACCGGATAGAAGCCCCCCTCGCCCTGCACGGGCTCGACGATCATGGCGGCGACCCGTCCGGGGTCCACGTCGGCCTTGAACAGCTTGTCCAGCGCCGCCAGCGCGTCGTCCTGCGAAACGCCGTGCAGATCGTTCGGGAACGGCAGATGGAACACATCCGGCATCATCGCGCCGAAGCCCGCCTTGTAGGGCTGAACCTTGCCGGTCAGCGTCATGCCCATGAAGGTCCGCCCGTGGAAGGCGCCGGTAAAGGCGATGATGGCCGACCGCCCCGTGGCATAGCGCGCGATCTTGACGGCGTTCTCGACGGCCTCGGCGCCGGTGGTGGCGAAGATCGTCTTCTTCTCGAAATCGCCGGGCACCAGACGGTTCAGCCGTTCGGCCAGCGCGACGTAATTCTCGTAAGGCACGACCTGGTGACAGGTGTGGGTGAAGCGGTCGAGCTGGTCCTTGACCGCCTGCACGACCTTCGGATGCCTGTGCCCGGTGTTCACCACCGCGATTCCGGCGGCAAAGTCGATATAGCGCTTGCCGTCCCTGTCCCAGATCTCGGCGTTCTCGGCGCGGTCGGCATAGATCTGCGTGGTCATCCCCACCCCGCGCGAGATGGCGGCGTTCTTGCGGTCGGTCATCGTGGTCATGCGGCCTCTCCCCGATTGCGGCGGCGCAGGGCGCGGCGCCGGTTCATTCCCTGTCTAATCGCTGGAACGGGTTGCACAATGGCGGGTTTGTAAGGACACAAGCGCGATGATCCCGCTGCCCCGCCGCTGCGGCCATGCCCCGAAAGGAACCCCGATGCCCAGGAACCTTGTCGCTGCCGGCGCTCTGGGGCTGGCTGCCTGTTCCGGTCCGGTCGCGTCCGGCGGGCCGGGGTCCGGGGCCGCGACGGTCTTCGATCCGGCGCTGCTGCTGCCTTCGAGACAGCGGTTCAATGTCGCGGCGCTGGACGGCAGGCCGTTGCCCGACGGAATGTCCCCCTGGATCGAGCGTGACGGTAACCGGCTGTCGGGCCATGGCGGCTGCAACCGGTTTGGCGGGCCGGTGCAGATCGGGGGAACCTCGATCCGGGTCGGCGCGCTCGCCTCGACCCGGATGGCCTGCCCGCCCCCCGTGATGGAGGCCGAGGGCCGGCTGCAGGCCGCGCTGAGGCAGGTGGACGGCGCGCGGGGCACCCCCGGCGGCGAGGTCGAGCTTTTGGCGGGCGCGCGGCCCGTGATCGCCCTGTCCCCGGTGCGCTGACCAATGTTTCCGATCCGCGATCACAATCCGTCCGAACGCACGCCCTATGTGACATTCGGGCTGATCTTCGTGAATCTGGCGATGTTCCTGCTGACCATGCCCTGGGGCGGCGGCATGGTGCGGTTGTGGGAGGCGCTGGCGCTTTATCCCGTCGCGGTGCTGGAGGGCTGGCTTCTGTGGGGGCTGATCACCCATATGTTCCTGCATGCCGGGCTGCTGCATCTGGGCGGGAACATGCTGTTCCTGTGGATCTTCGGCGACAATCTGGAAGACCGGATGGGCCACTTCGGCTTTCTGGTCTTTTACCTGGCCTGCGGACTGGCGGCGGCGGGGGCGCAGATCATGGCCGAGCCCATGAGCGGCATCCCCATGGTCGGCGCCTCGGGGGCGATCGCGGGGGTGATGGGGGGCTATCTGCTGCTGTTTCCGCGGGCCAGGGTGGATGTGGTCGCGATCATCATCATCTTCATCAAGATCTTCACGATTCCCGCATGGCTGATGCTGGCCCTGTGGTTCGCAGTCCAGCTGGTGTCCGGCTATGCGATGATGGGAGGCGATGCGGGGGTCGCCTATTGGGCCCATGCGGGGGGTTTCGTGGCCGGAACGATTCTGGCCATGCCCCTGTTCTTCCGGCTGGGCGGCACGCGATACTGGCGCCTGACCCACGGCCATCCGCCGCATCCGGCGGCGGACTATGCCCCCAGCCGCATCCCGCCGGTCCGCCGCTAGGCCAGGACGCCGCGGCTCATATGCCGCTTGCCCGCGAAACCGGGGATGCGCTCGACGGCAAAGCCTGCCGCAGCCAGCGCGCACCGCACATGGCCCGCGGCGGTATAGGTGGCGAATGTTCCGCCCGGCGCGGTATGCGCGCCGACCTGCGCCATCAGTTCGGGCGCCCACAATTCGGGATTCCTTGCCGGGGAAAATCCGTCCAGGAACCACGCATCCGCCCGGCCTTGCCATGCAGGCAGGGATTCGCGCGCGTCCCCGGAAACGATCTCCACCTGCACCGTGCCGACACGGAACTGCGCAGCGGGCTAGCCGGTGCGCAGTTCCGCCGCAAGGGGCGCCAGTTCGGGAAACGCCGCATGGGCGCGGGACAGGTCGTCGCGGGACAGCGGCCATGCCTCGAAGCTGGTGAAGCGCACCGGCACGCGCGCGACCTGCGCCAGCGCCAGCAGGTTCAGCCCGGTGCCGAAGCCGGTTTCAGCGACGTGAAAGCCGGGGCGCAGCCGTCCGGGCAGGTGGTTCCCGGCCAGGAACACATGGCGCGCTTCCTCCAGCCCCCCGTTCAGGCTGAAATACGGGTCGTCGAACCGGCGCGACACGGGAATCGTCCCGTCGCGCCAGTCCAGCCCGCTCTGGTCGTCGGTGGTCATCCGCGCTAACTCCTGTCCCCGCAGCAGATGGCGGGGGCGCGGGGCGATGGCAAGGCGGGTCACGGTGATCGGGGCGGGCATCTTCGGCCTGTCCTGCGCGTGGGAACTGGCCCGGCGGGGCGTGCAGGTCACGGTGATCGAGGCCGCAGCCATCGGCGCGGGGTCCAGCGGCGGGACCGTGGGCGCGCTGGCCCCGCCTGCGCCCGAGAACTGGAACG
>CALLYR010000492.1 GCA_937859005.1 uncultured Paracoccus sp.
GCGGACTGGCCCGAAGGCGGGCTGCGGCTGCGCATCGGCGGGCGGGCGCGCGCGGCGGCGGGGCTGGTGCTGCCCTCGGCCGATGCGGTGGGGCGGCGCTTTCCGCTGGGCCTGTTCCTGCTGGCCGACGCCCTGCCCAGGCCCCAGGCGCTGGACCCCTGGTGCGAGGCCGCGCTGGCGGTGGCCGGGAGGCCCGATCCCGAGGCGCTGGCACAGGCGCTGGCGGAACTGGCCCTGCCGGAAGGGCGGGCCGGACATGGCCCGCCGCTGCTGCTGTGGCGGCGCGGCCTTGACCCGCTGCCTGCCGATCCCGCCGCGCCGGAACCGGCGCTTGCGGCGATCTTCAGTTAAGGTTGACCTTCGAAGCCTTGACCGTGGTCTCGCCCGTGGATTTGACGTTGATCGCGCCCGAACCCTTCAGCGTGATGTCCTTGCCCTCGATCGTGATGGTGCCGTCGTTCTTCAGCACGATGGCCGACGATCCGCAGGTGATCGCGATGGAATCGGCCGCGACGATGGTCAGCGCGGCCCCCACGTCCAGCGCCATCTTGCCGCCGACCTTGTGCGCCTCGTCGCCGCCCACCTGCGTGAACCGCTTGCCGGTGATTTCCAGCGACGCATCGCCGCCGACCTTTTCCCCCCGGTTGCGGGTGATGCCCACGGTCTCGTTGCCCGCCACGCTGCAGGTGCGATCGCCGCCCACCCTCCAGGCGTCGTCCGAGGTGATCGCATGGGCCTGTCCGGCCATCACGGTCACGGTCCGTTGCCCGACGATGGTGTTGGTCTGCGCCGCACCCACACTGCGGGTCTCGCTTGCGATCACGCTGTCCACGCGCGCCGCCATGACGGTGACGGTCTGGGTGCTGCCCACGGTCTGGGTATGGGTGCCGTCGATGCTTTCGGTGGAACTGGCCGCGACATGGATCGTCTCGGTCGCGCCCACGTCCAGGCTGCGGTGGGCGCCGACCGTCTCGGTATCGTTCGACCCGATCGAGACGGTGCGATTGGCCTTGACGGTGGTGAACTTGTCGTTGCCCACGCTTTCGCGCCGGTCGTTGCCGACGGACTGGGTGGCGTCGTTGCCGACATCCTCGATCCAGTCATGGCCGATACGGCGGGCCTCGTCGTTCTTGATCAGCTCGTTGTGGTCCTTCTGGGCCTGGAAATACACCTCCTCGGCGCCCGCCTTGTCCTCGAAGCGCAATTCGTTCCAGCCGCCCCCGCCCGGAGAGCTGTTCGATTTCCACCCCGACTGCGTGGCACTGCCCGGCAGGCCGTAAGGGGGGATCTGCTCGGCGTTATAGACCCGGCCGGTGATGATCGGGCGGTCCGGATCGCCGTCGAGGAAATCGACGATCACCTCCTGCCCGATGCGGGGAATCTGGATGAATCCCCAGCCCGCCCCGGCCCAGGCCTGGCTGACGCGCACGAAACAGGTGGAATGGGCGTCGCGCGCGCCCTTGCGGTCCCAGAAGAACTGCACCTTCACCCGCGCATGTTCGTCGGTATGGATCTCGGCGCCTGCGGGGCCGACGACCACGGCGGTCTGCGGCCCGCGCATCGGCCGGCGCGGGGTGCGCCGTTCCGGGCGAAAGGGGATGCGGGCGGGCATGCACAGCAGGGTCACGCGATAACCCAGCGGATCGCCGCCCTCGGCCCGCGCGCGCTGGCCCGCGCGGACCTGTTCGTCCCACATGCGATAGCTGGCGCGCAGCACCAGATGCGCCTCGTTCTCGGCCTCGCGCGGGAACCCGGACAGGGTGAAACGCCGCCCCGGACCCGGCGGCCGGGCCGTGCCCTCGGCCAGGACGCGCTCGAAGCCCGCCTGCGCCTCCTCCAGCCGGACCTTGGCCAGACGGTCGCCGCGGCCCACATCCAGATGGCGGCCGGGATAAAGATAGGCCTCGCGCCGGTCGCCGGCATGGCCTTCGGGATGGCTGGCCACCGCCATCAGGTCCGCCGAGGGCTTCAGGAAATCGTAGTCGGTCTGCGCGAAGGCCCCGATCCGCACCGAGGCGCGCGGCACCCAGGCAGTCAGGTAATCGCCCTCGCGCGGGGCTGCGGGACTGTCGGGTTCATAGGCGATCCCGGCCGCGCCGGGCGCGGGCTTCATCGCGGCATTGGCATCGGCCAGCACGGTGACATGCCCGTCCGTGGAGTGTTCGAAGAAATAGAAGATCCCCTCCTCCTCCATCAGCCGCTGAAGGAAATCGAGGTCGCTTTCCTCGAACTGCACGCAATAGTCGCGGGGGGCATAACTGCCATCCAGCCGCTTTTCGGTGACGACATCGGGATAGGCGTGCAGCACTTCCTCGATGATGTCGGGGACCGAAAGATTCTGGAAGATGCGGTTGTCGGCCGCAAGGCCCGCGAACCACAGCGCCGGGCGCAGCAGCAGCCGGTAAAAGGCGAAATCGTCGCGGATCTCGGCCAGCCCGAATTCGGCGACATGGCCGTCGAAATGCCGCGTCTCGCTGTCCGGGGGTCCGGTCACGGCAATGGTGGCGCGCGTGCCCAGCACGTCGGCGGCCTTCAGGTCCAGCGATCTGGTCGAGATGCGCAGATCAAAGGCATAGGGAGCCGAGATTTCCTCCTCGCCCTCCATGCGCTCGAAGGTGAAGGACTCGGTGATGGCGGGAATGGCGACCGTGATCTCGCGGGCGGATGACATGCTGACCTCCTGCCTTCGGACCCGCGGCCGGACCCGCGCGCCCGACGGATTCCTGCGTCCAGTATGACGCAAGGCGAAGGGTGTGGCGAATGATTACAGCACTTGCGGACAGGCAAGGCCGCCGAACAGGCGCCGGGCCGACAGCGGGTTGGCGGGGCGGTCGAAGGTCATTTCCAGAAACAGCCGCGCGCCGCCCGTCCGCAGGTCGATCAGGAAGCGCCGGCCGCCGTCGCGTTCGCGCAGGCGCAGGGCGGCCAGCAGGCGCAGCAGCCCCCAGGGACCCGGCTGATCCAGCCGCGCGGCCCCTTCGGCGTCGAAAAA
>CALLYR010000493.1 GCA_937859005.1 uncultured Paracoccus sp.
GCGCCAGTCCTCCAGCCGCAGCCGGAACACCCGCGTCAGCAGCACCTTGCCGGTCCGCGCCTCGACGGTCGCGATGGCCGCGCGCAGGAACCCCGCCAGCGCCGCCTCCTCGGCCGCGTCCTCGGGCAGTTCGAACCCGGAGCCCAGCCGCAGATGGCTCCGCAGCAGGGCGACAGGCAGCGCGCCCTGCGCCGGCGCCGTTTCCTCGACTAGCAACATCCTGAAATCTCCCGTTCCTCCGCACTCCGGTCCGTTCTGCCGTCTGAAATCGGGGCCGCGCCCGCCGGTCCGCCGCAGCGCGCGCGGACAGATGCTGTGCCGGTCCGGCAGACAGCGCGCGCAGCCCCGCCCCGGCACCTCAGAGGCCGAAGTTCAGCAGCTTGACCGCCCGCGGATCGACCAGCCCGCCGCCGACGCGCTTGGTCGCATAGAACAGCACATGCGGCTTGGCCGAGAACGGGTCGCGCAGGATGCGCAGGTCGGGACGTTCCGCGATGGTATAGGCTTGGCGGAAGTCACCGAAGGCGATGGACTTGGAATTCGCCGCCGGATTCGGCATGTCCTCGGAAATCATCACCGGATAGCCCAGCAGGCGCGCGGGTTCCCCGGCCGCCAGCGTGTCCGTCCACAGGTAACGCCCGTCCCCGTCGCGCAGCTTGCGCACCATGCCGGCCACGCGGCTGTTCATGACGAAGGCCGCATTCGCGCGATAAGGCGCGCCCAGCGCATAAACCAGGTCGATCAGCGCGTTGGCCGGGGCGCTGGCCGCGAAATCCCCCGACACGCCGGTCGAGACATGGCCGATCTGCGCCTCGGTCGCGGTCGCATTGGGGGCCGAGCCATAGCTCAGCAGGCCGCGCGGCTTGTCCACGCCGTTGCCGCTGACAAAGGCCGCGGCCTCGGCGCGGGCGAATTTCTCGGCGATCCGCTCGGCCAGCCAGCTTTCCAGGTCGAACGAGGCATCGTCCAGCAGCCGCTGCGTGGCCTTGGGCATCGCCGCCAGCTCGTGCAGCGGGATCTGGACCTTCTCGATCTGGGGGCTGTCGGTTTCCGCCGTGGCGGCGGTTTCGCTGGCCCAACCGCTGCCAATGTCGGTCTTGTCCATCAGCACCTCATAGGATGCCGATTCGACCTGCACGACATTGGCCAGCGCCCGCAGCGATCCGGTGGTGCGCAGCACCGCCTGCACGCCCTCGGAAATCTGCGGGGCCGCCAGATAGCCCGCGTCGGTGGAGGACGCCATCGCCTTCTCCTCCAGCGCCAGCCCCCGCAGGGCGCTGTCGTCGCCGCGGCGCAGATAGGCCGCAAAGGCCTTCTGGTGCGGCGCCTCGATCTCGGCGGCCTGCGCGAGGGGCGAGCGCCCACGGAAAGCGGTCTTGCGGTCCAGCATGGTCATGCGATGTTCCTGTGCTTGCAATTTCGTCTCGACGTTCTCGCGAAAGATCCGCAGTTCGCTCACGAACTCGGCCATCGCGCCTTTCAGTCCGGCGGGCATGTCGCCCCCGCCCGCGGTCTTCACCTCGGTCATTGCCGTCCTCTCCTTGGAAAAAATCCTGCGGCCCCCGCCGCCAATCAGACGGGCCGGAAAATGCCCGGCAGGCTCGGGGGCCGCCCCCCCTCAGCCCAGCCGCAGCGCCGCCGCAGCCTCGCGCAGCGCCGACACCAGCCCGGACGCGTCCTCCTCCAGATCATCAGACTTCCGCCCGACCTTCGCCTCGGCCAGCATCGGAAACGTCACCAGCGACACCTCCCACAGTTCGACCTCGGTCAGCAGCCGCCGCCCCTGCGCGTTGCGCTCGGCCCGCACGGTCCGGTATCCGATCGACAACCCGTCGATCGCCCCCGCCGCGACCAGCGCCGCCGCCTCGCGGGCCAGCGCCACCTCGGGCAAAAGTCGCCCGCGCACCCACAGGCCCTTGTCGTCCTCGCGGATCTCCTCCCAGACCCCGATGGGGCGGGTGGGATCGTGCTGCCACAGCATCCGCACCTTGTCGCCCCGTGCGGCCAGCCGCTTCAGGCCCGCCGCATAGGCCCCCGGCATCACCACGTCGCCACCCTGGTCGGCCACCCCGAACAGGCTCGCATGGCCCTCGATCACGCTGCCCTCGGTCAGCACCGGCGCGCTGCCCGCGAATTTCAGTTCCAGTCCCAGTTCGTCCGTCCTCATCCCTCACCCCTTCGGCGCAAACTGCAGGATCGACTGGACCGCCTGCGTCAGGATCACGGCGACGACGCCGTAGACCATCATCCACAGCCGCTTCTCCAGCCCCTCGATCAGCGATTCGATTCGCTCCAGCCGCCGGTCCACCTGCCCGAACTGCAGCGCCATGATCCGCTCCTGCGCATCCAGCCGGTGCTCGGCCCAGCCCGGCGGCTTTTCGACAAACCTCGACCCTTCCACGGCCTCAGCCCTCCGACCGCGGCGGCAGGCCC
>CALLYR010000494.1 GCA_937859005.1 uncultured Paracoccus sp.
CGTGCTGCGCGACCCGAACCTGTATGAAACCGTGGCCAGCGGCGAGGTGACCGTCACCGGCCGCCCCGCCGAGGGGCCGCTGATCACCGGGACGATCAATCTGGGGGCTACGGAATTCCGCATCCCGTCGACGGGACTGGGCGGCGCGCAGACGATCCCCGACATCGTGCATCTGAACGACCGCCCCCCCGTGCGCGCGACGCGGGCCAAGGCCGGGCTGTTGCCCTTTCCCAGCGCCGACAGCCGCATCGCCGGCATGTCCAGCCCGCCCGCCACGCCCCCGCAGGTCGCGGCGCGGCTGGACGTGACGCTGAATGCGCCGAACCAGGTGTTCGTGCGCGGCCGCGGGGTCGATGCCGAACTGGGCGGCCGGATCCGGCTGACCGGCACCGCCCGCAACGTCGTCCCGATCGGCCGGCTTGAACTGATCCGCGGCCGGGTGGACCTGCTGGGCAAGCGCTTCGACATGACCGAGGGCCTGGTCGAGCTGCAGGGCAGCCTGATCCCGGTGATCCGGCTGGTGGCGCAGACCGAACAGAACGGCATTACCACCCGCATCATCATCGACGGCGAGCTGCGCGACCCCGAGATCCGGTTCGAATCCTCTCCCGACCTGCCGCAGGAGGAAGTCCTGTCCCATCTGCTGTTCGGCCGGGGGCTGGACCGGATCAGCGCGCTGCAGGCCGCGCAACTGGCCAATGCCGTCGCGGTCCTGGCGGGCCGCGGGGGCGAGGGGATCGTGGCACGGCTGCGAAACTCGGCCGGGCTGGACGATCTGGACCTGGCCACCGACGAGGAGGGCAATGTGTCGGTGCGGGCCGGAAAATATCTGTCGCGCAATGTCTATACCGATGTGTCGGTGGATGCCGAAGGCAAGTCCCGCATCAACCTGAACCTGGATATCAGCCCGGAAATCACCGCCCGCGGAGCGGTCACCAGCGACGGCGAAAGCACCCTGGGCGTGTTCTACGAACGGGATTACTGACCAGCCCCCGGACAGGTGCCCGCGACCCGCCCCTTCGCGCCGGGCCTTGCGCAGACGCGGAACGCCCCTTGCAGCGAAAGGGCGGCGGGGCTGCGGTTCCCGCCTCCTCGGCCCCTGCGCAGGCCGCGGGCGCGAGGGCGCAGAAGGGCCGGCCGCCCATCCGGCGCGCCGGT
>CALLYR010000495.1 GCA_937859005.1 uncultured Paracoccus sp.
TTGCTTCGTAAATGCATTTGTACACTCAGACCCGCGCCTGCCGTTCGGCGGCACGCCCACGGAGGTGCGCTCGGGCAGCCTGCAGATCAGCTATGACGCGGCGCAGGGCGAGGGCTGGAGCCTGAAGGGCCGCATCGGCGATCTGGTGCAGGACGGCAACCGCATCGGGGCGCTGACGCTGGACGGCGGCGGCTCGGTCCGCCTGGACGGGGGCGACCTGCAGCAGGTGCTGGGCCGGCTGGCCTTTGGGGCCGAAGGGATGCAACTGGCGGATGCCGGGCTGCAGGCCGCGCTGGGCGATGCGATCCGCGGCGAAAGCGGCTTCGACCTGACCCCCGGCAATGCGCTTGAACTGTCGGGATTGACGGTGACGGGGGCCGATTACGGGCTTTACGGCGATCTGCACGCGGACGGGCTGCGCAGCGGGATCACCCTGTCGGGGGAACTGGACGCGGCCTATGAGGACCTGTCGCGGCTGTCGCAACTGGCCGGGCGCAAGCTGACCGGACAGGCGGCGGCCCGCGTCACCGGGCTTTACACGGTGCTGTCGCGCGGCTTCGACGCCGAGGCCGAGATCACCGCGACCGATGCCACCGTGGACCAGCCGCAACTGGACCGGCTGCTGGCGGGCGAGGCCAGCGTCACCGCCAGCGCCCGCCGGGACGAGACCGGCATCGAGATCCGCGGCCTGACCGTGAACGCCCGGCGGCTGACGGCCGAGGCGCAGGGGCTGATCGCCAGCGACGCCACCGACCTGCGGGCCGATCTGCGCATGGCCAGCCTGACCGACGCTGACCCGGCGATGGCCGGATCGCTGACCGCGCAGGCCGCCGTGACCGGCCCCGCGGGAAGCCGCCGCGCCACCCTGACCGGCGAGGCGCGGGATCTGGTGCTGGGCATCGCCGAACTGGACGCGGCGCTGAAGGGCGCCACCAGCCTGAACGTCGCCCTGCAGGAAGGCGGCGGCGGCTTCACTGTCGAAACCCTGCGGCTGGAAAATCCGCAACTGACGGCAAATGGGCAGGGCAGCTTTGCCCCCGGCGCGGTGGATGCGGCGCTGGACGTGGCGGTGCCCGATCTGGGCGTCCTGCGGCGCGGCCTCAGCGGCGCGGTCCGGGCGCGGGCGCATGTGACCGAGGCGGACGGCCCCCGCCGGATCGAGATGACCGGCACCGGGCAGGAGCTGCGGCTGGGCCAGAGGGACGTGGACGGCGCCCTGACCGGCACGACCGAGTTCCGCCTGACCGCCGAACAGCGGGACGGAATCCTTGCCCTTCACGACCTCGACCT
>CALLYR010000496.1 GCA_937859005.1 uncultured Paracoccus sp.
CAATATCAACCGCAAGGACTCTCGTCATGAACGAGGGACAACTGGGGGCAGGTCAGAAGATTCGACCGCTCTTTCCTCGCATGATTACCATGCCTATGCTGCGAATACCCGAGAGGGTTACCAGTTCTGCGCGCCGTTTGCTACCTCATGCGCTACCCCAACGGAGGCAGAGCTGGAATATACAATCAAGATCAACAGGTCGCAAGAAAGGTGTGGCGGAGGCGGTGGGATTCGAACCCACGGTGGGATTGACCCCACGCCGGTTTTCAAGACCGATGCATTAAACCACTCTGCCACGCCTCCGGCGGATGTGCCTGCCTAGCGTGGGACAGCAGGACGGGCAAGGGGCGGGGACGGGGCAGGGGGCGCTTGGCAGGGGCGGGGGAATGGGATAAGGCGGGCGCATGAACGCGCGTGCCGCACAGAACCGCTGCATTATCCGCTGAACCAACCGGCGGGCCGTTTCGCATGACCGACGCCCCGCCTGTCCCGGGGGCCTCATGGTCGAGATCAGGCTGACGAACACCCTTACCCGCAGGAAAGACCCCTTCAGGCCGATCGATCCGTCGAATGTGCGGATGTATCTGTGCGGGCCGACCGTCTATGACCGCGCCCATCTGGGCAATGCGCGGCCGGTGGTGGTGTTCGACGTGCTGTACCGGCTGCTGCGGCATGTGTATGGCGAAGATCACGTCACCTATGTCCGCAACTTCACCGACGTGGACGACAAGATCAATGCGGCCGCGCAGGCGGTGAAGGAGGCGGGCGACCCCCGCAGCCTGGAGGAACTGATCCGCGCCCGCACCGAGGAGACGATCCGCTGGTATCACGCGGACATGGACGCGCTGGGGGCGTTGCGCCCGTCGATCCGCGGCGAGGTCAGCGACCGGGCCGAGCCGCGCGCGACCGACTATATCCCCCAGATGATCGAGATGATCCGCGACCTGATCGCCAGGGGCCACGCCTATGAGGCCGAGGGGCATGTCCTGTTCGACGTGCGCTCGTTCCCCGGATACGGCCGCCTGTCGGGGCGGTCGGTCGATGACATGATCGCGGGCGCGCGGGTCGAGGTCGCGCCCTTCAAGCGCGATCCGATGGATTTCGTGCTGTGGAAGCCGTCCAGCGCCGACCTGCCCGGCTGGGACAGTCCCTGGGGGTGCGGGCGTCCGGGCTGGCACATCGAATGTTCGGCCATGTCGGCCGCGCTGCTGGGGGAAAGCTTCGACATCCACGGCGGCGGCATCGACCTGCAATTCCCGCACCACGAGAACGAGATCGCGCAAAGCTGCTGCGCCCATCCGCACGAGGATTTCGCCCGCGTCTGGCTGCACAACGAGATGCTGCAGGTCGAGGGGAAGAAGATGTCCAAGAGCTTGGGCAATTTCTTCACCGTGCGCGATCTGCTGGATCAGGGGGTGCCGGGCGAGGTGATCCGGTTTGTGATGCTGATGACGCATTACCGCAAGCCGATGGACTGGACGGCGGAGAAGGTGCGGGAGGCAGAGGCGACGCTGCGAGATTGGCATCATTTCTGCGACTTCACGGAAGGGAACGGACGAGTCGATCCCCAAGTCCTGGAGGCGCTGGCGGATGACCTGAACACGGCTGGTGCCTTGGCGCGCCTGCATCAGATGGCACGCGAACTTTTTCTGCATAAGAGCCAATGGCCGGACTCAAAACAGGCAGACGCAGATTTCGTGGCCTCGGCGCGGATGCTCGGCCTGTTGGAGGAGGGGATGGGCGCTTGGCTTCCGGGCAGCTTCGAACACATCGAGTCGCTGTTGTTGGGCGATATGCCTTTGTCGGACGTCTTGAGCAAGCTGTCGGACCGGTTGGTGAATTTGCGCGCCTCGGCAAGGGAAAGCAAGGATTTCTCGCAGGTTGATGCGCTTAAATCCGCGCTAATTGCCGCCGGCGTCGAGGTGCGGATGAGTGCAGAAAACATCGATCTGGTTCCCGGATCTGATTTCGACCCTGACCGTCTGGGGGCACTGGTTTGACCCAACGCCTCACCCTCTACGACACCACCCTCCGCGACGGGCAGCAAACCCAGGGCGTCCAGTTCTCGGCCGCCGAGAAAACCGAGATCGCCCGGATGCTCGACTCCCTCGGGGTGGATTACATTGAGGGCGGCTGGCCCGGCGCCAATCCGACCGACAGCGACTTCTTTGCCGCCGCCCCGGCGACGCGCGCCACCATGACCGCATTCGGCATGACGAAACGCGCGGGACGGTCGGCGGACAACGACGATGTGCTGGCCGCCGTGCTGGATGCTGGCACCCCCGCCGTCTGCCTCGTCGGCAAGGCGCATGACTATCACGTGCGCGAGGCGCTGGGCATCGCGTTGGGCGAGAACCTGGACAATATCGCCGCCTCGGTTGCGCATGTCGTGGCGCAGGGGCGCGAGGCGATCTTCGACGCCGAGCATTTCTTTGACGGCTGGCAGTCGAACCCGGATCACGCGCTGGCCTGCCTGCGCGCGGCGCTGGATGCGGGGGCGCGCTGGGTCGTGCTATGCGACACGAACGGCGGCACCCTGCCCGACCGGGTGGGGGCGATCACCGCGCAGGTGATCGCGGCGGGCGTTCCGGGCGAGCGGCTGGGCATCCACACCCACGACGACACGGGCAACGCTGTTGCCTGCACTCTGGCCGCCGTTCAGGCGGGGGCACGGCAGGTGCAGGGGACGCTGAACGGGCTGGGCGAACGCTGCGGCAATGCCAGCCTGACCACGCTGATCCCCACGCTGCTGCTGAAGGAACCGTTCCGGTCCTCCCTGACCACCGGCGTCTCGCCGCAGGCGCTGGCCGATCTGACCCGGATCTCACGCAGGATCGACGACATCCTGAACCGGGTGCCGGTCCGCAGTGCGCCTTATGTCGGAGCCTCGGCCTTTGCGCACAAGGCCGGGCTGCACGCCAGCGCGATCCTGAAGGCGCCCGAGACGTATGAGCACATCGACCCCGCCGCCGTCGGCAATGAACGCGTCATTCCCATGTCGAACCAGGCAGGACAGTCGAACCTGCGCGCGCGGTTGACAGAGGCGGGGATCGAGGTGGCACCCGGCGACCCGGCGCTGGCCCGCATCCTGACAACGGTCAAGGCGCGCGAGGATCAGGGCTATGCCTACGACTCTGCCCAAGCCTCGTTCGAACTGCTGGCGCGGGCGGAACTGGGGGCGCTGCCCGCCTTCTTCGAGGTGGAACGTTACCGCGTCACAGTCGAACGCCGCCTGAATGCGATAGGCCGCCGGATCTCCGTGTCCGAGGCGGTGGTCGTCGTCCGCATCAAGGGCGAGCGCGTCATGTCGGTCAGCGAAAGCGTGGATGAGGATGGCAACGACCGCGGCCCGGTCAACGCCCTGTGGCGTGCGCTGGCCAAGGATCTGGGGCCGTGGCAGTCGTCGATCGACGACATGGCGCTGACCGATTTCCGCGTCCGCATCATCGGCGCGGGCACCGACGCCGTCACTCGCGTCACCATCGATTCCGCCGACGGCCGCGGGGCTGCCTGGTCCACAGTCGGCGTGTCCCCGAACATCGTGGACGCCAGCTTCGAGGCGCTGGTCGAGGCGATCCGCTGGAAGCTGATCCGCGACGGGGCGGCCTGATGCTGCCACGGCTGGCAGAGCATCTGCGCGAGGTTGATCCGGACCGTTTCGCCATGGCGCTGATGGCGCCGCAGGATGCGCGGCCGAAGCTGCTGACGCTCTATGCGCTGAACCTGGAACTGGCGCGCACGCCTCTGGCCGCGCGCGAGCCGATGATCGCGGAAATCCGGGTGCAATGGTGGGTGGACCGGCTGCAGGCCTTTGCCGGCGGACCTCCGCCCCCGCATGAACTGCTGACGCCGCTGTGGGAGGCCTGGGGGACGCAGGCGGCCGATTTCGCGGCCTTGGCCGAGGTCCGCCGGCGCGACGCCGAACGCAGGCCCTTTGCCGATACAGCCGAGGTCATGGATTACACAGCGGCGACCGCTGGCGCCCTGATGGCGTTTGCCGCCGGGGCGCTGGGCGCTGATCCCGCCGATCCCCTGATCCGCGCCCAAGGCCAGGGCGCAGCCTTGGCCGCATGGCTGCGCGCCGCATCTGCGCTGACGCAATTGGGCCTGGGGTTGGCAGAGCCCGGCCCGGTCGCCCTGTCGGCGCTGGCTTGCGAAGGTCAGGCTGCGCTGGCCAGAGCCGCCGCCGGCCATTCCGCGGTGCCGCGCTCTGCAGCACCCGCCCTGTATCCCGGAACCGGGGCCGCCCGGACCCTGTCGGACACAGCGGCAGGCCGTCCGGTCACCGCGCCTTCGACCTTTGCCCGTCGCGCCGCCCTGGCACGTTTTGCGCTGACCGGCCGCTGGTGGGGGCGATACTAGGTCCCGGTTCCGCCGCCCGGTCGGCCATTGTCGCGTCCTATGACTGCCGGGTGGGGCAGCGCCGCGCCTCGGTCGGCACCGGGTGCCGGTGGGTCCGGAATGCTCCGGCAAAGTGCGGGATAGGGGAAGGTGCGGATAGGGTCGGCGGC
>CALLYR010000497.1 GCA_937859005.1 uncultured Paracoccus sp.
GCTGGCGAGCGAACAGATCACCCCCGCCGCCCGCGAGGCCGCGCGGGCGCTGCTGGGTCAGGCTGTCAGCGGCGCGGACAACTGTTGATGCCCAACAGGGAGTAAAGCCCGCACCAGCCGACCAGCCCCGTCAGCAGCGGAATGATCCCCAGCAGGAACAGCCAGCGCCAGCTTGCGGCCGGATAGACGAAATAGAGCGCGATCAGCACAAGGCCGACAATGACGCGGATAACGCGATCGACCGAACCCATGTTGCGAGTCATCGAAGTCTCCTTCACATTCGACTACATGAATGTAACCGATGGCGCGCGGGAAGCAACTGTTCTCGTGGCCTCGCGGTCACCATGCCGCAGGGCGGGGCCTGTCAGTCCAGCAGCGCCGTCACCCCGCGGATGATCGCGAGGATGCGGGCGGTGTCGTTGTCCACCCGCACCAGCCGCCCGTCGATGATGGCGTAACGCTGTCCCGACGGCGCCTCGGCCAGCCCATAAAGGCCGGGGCGGCGCACGACATGGGCGCGGTCCCAGTCGATCCGGTCGCCGACTTCCCAGCCCGCCTCGCGCGCCTGTCCGGGCGGGATGCAGGGCGGGTTCTTTTTCGCAAGGCCCGGCGGACAGGCGGTGGCGG
The DNA here is from genome assembly GCA_937859005.1 of uncultured Paracoccus sp. Lineage (GTDB taxonomy): Bacteria > Pseudomonadota > Alphaproteobacteria > Rhodobacterales > Rhodobacteraceae > Paracoccus. Next base: position 628 of record CALLYR010000497.1, read on the forward strand.
CGCGGCGGCTGGGCACGACGACCGGACCGTCATGACGCATGACCTGCGGAGCGTGAGCCTTGCCGTTGCCATGCCCGTTGCCCTTGCCGGCATGTGCAGGCTTGTCGGCCAAGGCCGCCAGCGGCTGGCTGACGGCCAGCAGGGCCGCGATCAGGAGGGTCCAGGGCTTCATCCGGCGTTCCTTTCATGCGCGGGGGCGGTGCCGGTCAACGCCGCCGCCCCCTTGGGCGTTTCCCCGCACGCGCCCACCTGCGTGTGGGGGCGGGGCGCGATCAGCCGTTGCGGCCCCGCGCGGCCAGACGCGGCAGCATGGCGGAAAAGTCGCGGCCGCGGCCGTCCTCGGTTTCGACGAACCGGCCGTAAAGCTCGGCCGCGAGCTGGCCCATGGGCGTGTCCGCATCGACCGATTCGGCCGCCTGCTGCGACAGGCGCAGGTCCTTGAGCATCAGTTCCGCCGCAAATCCGGGCTTGTAGTCGTTGTCGGCGGGCGACTTCGGCCCCACGCCGGGCGCCGGGCAATAGGCGTTCATCGACCAGCTGTAGCCCGATGAGGTGGACACCACGTCGAACATCTTTTGCCGGTCCAGCCCCAGCTTGTCGGCCAGCGCGAAAGCCTCGCAGGTGGCGATCATGGTCGCGCCCAGGATCATGTTGTTGCAGATCTTGGCGGCCTGTCCCGCGCCCGAATCGCCGCAATGGACGGCCTTTTGCCCCATGATCTCGAACAGCGGGCGGACGGTTTCGAAATCGGCGTCGGACCCGCCGACCATGAAGGTCAGCGTCCCTGCCGACGCCCCGCCGATGCCGCCCGACACCGGCGCGTCCAGCGCCCCCAGTCCGGCCGCGCGCGCCTGTTCGGCGACAGTGCGGGCGCTGTCCACATCGACGGTCGAGCAGTCGCACAGGACCGCGCCCGGCTTCATCGCGGGAATGACCTGATCCGCGACGGACCGCAGGATCTGCCCGTTGGGCAGCATGGTGATGACGACATCGGCATCCTGTGCGGCATCAGTGGCGCTGTTGCGGTTCGTCACGCCTTCGGGTGCGTCGGTGGCGGGGTCGAAGCCCGCGACCTCGTGCCCGGCGCGCACCAGGTTCAGCGCCATCGGCGCCCCCATGTTGCCCAGACCGATGAAACCGATCTTCATCATGCATCCTCCCACGTCAGTTCGTCGCCGCCCAAGGGCGCCAGAATTGCCTGCACCCGGTCCGGGTCCGATGCCGCGGCCCAGCGCGGGCTGCGGTCCTTGTCGATGATCTGGGCGCGCACGCCTTCCAGAAAATCCGATTCCGCCGTGGCGCGATGGGTGAAGCGGTATTCGCGCGACAGCGAATCCTGCATCCGCCGGTCCCCGCGCGCCGCCCGCACCATCGCCAGCGTCGCCGCCATCGACAGCGGCGAATTGCGGCGGATCGCTTTCAGCGATTCCGCATCCCCGGCCTTTTCCAGCGCGGCGGTGATGTCCTGCACACTGCGCCCGCCAAAGGCGGACAGATCGCGGTCCTCCAGCGAGGCGGGGGGCGGGGTCCGGCCTTTCAGCTCCACCTCTCCGGTCTCGGCCAGCCGGTCGATCAGCGCGGGCCATTCGGATTCGGGCAGGTATATATCGGCAAATCCCGCATGGATCGCGTCGCCCGCGCCCATGCGTGCGCCGGTCAGCCCCAGATATTCCCCGATCCGCCCCGGCGCACGGGCGAGCAGCCACGTCCCCCCCACGTCCGGGATCAGGCCGATGCCGGATTCCGGCATGGCGACCTGCGTGGTGTCGCCCACGACGCGGTGCAGGGCATGGCCGCCGATGCCGACGCCGCCGCCCATGACGAAGCCCTGCATGAAGGCGACGACGGGTTTGGGATAATCCGCGATCGCGGCGTTCATCCGGTATTCGTCGGCAAAGAAGCGCCGCCCGATGCCGTGATCGCCCGCCTTGCCGCCATGCCAGACCGCGGCGATGTCGCCGCCCGCGCAGAAGGCCCGCTCGCCCTCGGCGTCGATGATGACAAGGCGCACCTCGGGATCGTCGCGCCAGCCGTCCAGCGCGGCGCGGATGTCGTTCGCCATCTCGTGCGTCAGCGCGTTCAGCGCCTGCGGCCGGGTCAGGGTGATGCGGCCCGCATGGCGATCCTTGCGGATATTCAGGTCTGCCATCAGCCACGCTCCGCCAGCAGGGCGCGGCTGACGATCAGCCGCATGATCTCGTTGGTGCCTTCGAGGATCTGGTGCACGCGCAGGTCGCGCACGGTCTTTTCCACGCCGTAATCGGCCAGATAGCCGTAACCGCCGTGCATCTGCAGGCAGCCGTTCGCGACCTCGAAGGCGCGGTCGGTCACATACATCTTGGCCATGGCGCAGAACTTGGTCGCGTCCGGGGCCTTGTTGTCCAGCTTCCACGCCGCCTGCCGCAGGAAGGTGCGGGCGGATTGCAGCGCGACCTCCATCTCCGCCAGCCGGAACTGCAGCGCCTGGAACTGGTCGAGCGTCTTTCCGAAGGCGCGGCGCTCGCCCATATAGGCCAGCGTCCGGTCCAGCGCCCCCTGCGCGCCCCCCAGGGCGCCGGCCGCGATGTTCAGCCGGCCCCCGTCCAGCCCCGCCATCGCATAGGCGAAACCGCGTCCTTCCTCGCCCAGCAGGTTTTCCGCCGGCACCATGCAGTCGTCGAACTGCACCTGCGTCGTCGGCTGCGCCTGCCAGCCCATCTTGTGCTCCAGCGCCCCGAAGGACAGCCCCGGCGCGCCATCCTCGACCACCACGGTCGAGATGCCCCTGGGTCCGTCCTCGCCCGTCCGCACCATGACGACATAGGCATCCGAATAGCTGCCGCCCGAGATGAACGCCTTGGTCCCGTTCAGCCGCCAGCCCTCGTTCGTGCGTTCGGCCCGCGTGCGCAGGGCGGCGGCGTCCGATCCGCTGCCGGGTTCGGTCAGGCAATAGGAAAAGATCTTCTCCATGCTGCACAGCGCGGGCAGCCATTTCTGCTTGTCCTCGGGCTTGCCGAACTTGTCGATCATGCCGCCGCACATGTTGTGGATCGACAGGAACGACCCCACCGCCGGATCGGCCATCGCCAGCGCCTCGAACACCAGTGTCGCGTCCAGCCGCGACAGGCCCGATCCGCCGTATTCCTCGGACACATACAGCCCGCCGAATCCCAGCCCGGCGATGTCGGACCACAGCGATTTCGGGATCGTGCCCTCGGCTTCCCATTGGCGCGAATTGGGGGCGATATGCTCGGCCCCGAAATCCCGCGCCATGTCGAAGATGGCCTGCTGTTCCTCGGTCAGTGCAAAATCCATGCGTGCCCCTTCCTTTCGCGCCGGCTGCGTCCTGTCTGCCGCCTAAGATCCGACTGTTGCAGGACTATTGCAGCCTGCCGGCGGCGAATGCCAGCCGCCAAACGGATTTGGACAGGGATTGCCGGCAGGCGCATAGTGCCTTTTGCAAGAAGCAATCCTGACAGGGACTCGGCCATGCATGTCGCAGACGCATCTCCCCCCATCGCCGGTGCATCTTCTCCCATCACCGGCGCTTCGCCCAGGCTCTACAACGAGGATCTTGCCCCGGCGCAGGTTCGCCGCTGGGGCGCGTTCTCGATCTTCAACGTCTGGACCTCGGATGTCCATTCGCTGTGGGGATACTATCTGGCCGCCAGCCTGTTCCTGCTGTGCGGCAGCTTCGTGAACTTTGTCCTGGCGATCGGGGCGGGGTCGCTGGTCATCTATTTCCTGATGACGATGGTGGGCGTTGCCGGGGTCCGTACGGGGGTGCCGTTCCCGGTGCTGGCGCGGTCGTCCTTTGGCACCTTCGGGGCCAACGGCCCGGCGCTGATCCGGGGCCTCGTCGCGTGTTTCTGGTATGGCGCGCAGACGGCGGCGGCGTCGGGGGCGCTGGTCGCGCTGCTGATCCGCTGGCCGGGGATGCTGGAGTTCCACCAGACCAGCCACATGCTGGGCCATTCGACGCTGCAGGTGATCTGCTATGTCCTCGTCTGGGCGGCGCAGCTGCTGATCATCCAGCGCGGCATGGAAACGGTGCGGCGTTTCCAGGACTGGGCGGGACCCGCCGTCTGGCTGATGATGCTGGTCCTTGCCATCTATCTGCTGGTGAAATCGGGCCGCTTCAGCTTTGGCCAGGAAATCCCGCAGGACGTGCTGATCCAGGCGACGCGCGACGCGGGCATCACCACGCCGCCGGGCAGCGTGGCGACGCTGTTCGCGGTGGCCGCGACCTGGATCACCTATTTCGCGGCGCTCTATCTGAACTTCTGCGACTTTTCCCGCTATGCCACATCGGAACGGGCGCTGCGGATCGGGAACCTGTGGGGCCTGCCGGTGAACCTGCTGGCCTTCTGCCTGGTCGCGGGCGTCACCACCACCGCGGCCTTCCACGTATACGGAGAGGTGCTGCTGCATCCCGACCAGATCAGCGCAAAGTTCGACAGCCTGTTTCTGGCGGTGCTCGCGGCGCTGACCTTCGTGGTGGCGACGCTGGGGATCAACGTGGTCGCGAACTTCGTGTCCGCGGCCTTCGATTTTTCGAACGCGGCGCCGCGCCATGTCGATTTCAAGCGCGGCGGCTATGTCGCGGCGACCATCGCGCTGGTCCTGTATCCCTGGTCGCCGTGGGAAACGGGGGCGGCGCACTTCGTGAACTTCATCGGCTCGACCATGGGGCCGATCTTCGGGATCATGATGGTGGATTACTATCTGATCCGCCGCACGCAACTGAACGTCCCCGATCTTTACCGCGAAAACGGAGAGTTCCGCTTCAACGGCGGCTGGCACGGCAAGGCGTTTGTCGCGCTGTTCGTGGGGATGGTCTTTTCGTCGATCCTGCCGACCTTCACCTCGATCCTGCCGGCGTGGTGGGGAACCTATGGCTGGTTCTTCGGCGTGCTGATCGGCGGCGCAAGCTATTGGCTGCTGCGGATGGGCGACGGCTGAGCGGTCCGGCCGACGGAAAGGGGGCGGCCCGCCGGCCGCCCCCGAATGTCTTCCTTGCCGGGCACGAGGACCGGGCGCCGGGGGCAGCGCGCCCCGGCCGTCCTCAGTCCATCGCCTTGAAGTTGAAGGCCGCGCCTTCCTTGATGCCCGAGGGCCAGCGCGAGGTGACGGTCTTGGTCCGGGTATAGAACCGGAAGGCGTCCGGTCCATGCTGGTTCAGGTCGCCGAAGCCCGACTTCTTCCAGCCGCCGAAGGTGAAATAGGCCAGCGGCACCGGGATCGGCACGTTGATGCCGATCATGCCCACGTTGACGCGGCTGGCAAAGTCGCGCGCCGTGTCGCCGTCGCGGGTGAAGATCGCGGTGCCGTTGCCGTATTCGTGATCCATCGCCAGGCCCAGCGCCTCTTCATAGGATTTGGCGCGGACGGTGGACAGGACGGGGCCGAAGATCTCCTTGCGATAGATGTCCATGTCGGGGGTCACATGGTCGAACAGATGCGGGCCGACGAAGAAGCCGTCCTCGTATCCCTGCAGGTTGAAATCGCGCCCATCGACGACCAGCGTCGCCCCCTGTTCGACGCCGCTTTCCACCAGCCGCAGGATGTTTTCCCTGGCGGCCTGCGTCACGACGGGGCCATAATCCACGTCGTTGCCGCCGGTCCAGGGACCGACCTTCAGCTTTTCGATGCGCGGCACCAGCTTTTCGATCAGCCGGTCGGCGGTTTCGTCGCCCACGGGGACCGCCACCGAAATCGCCATGCAGCGTTCGCCCGCAGCCCCGTAACCGGCGCCGATCAGCGCATCCGCCGCCTGGTCCATGTCGGCGTCGGGCATGATGATCATGTGGTTCTTGGCGCCGCCGAAGCACTGCGCGCGCTTGCCGGTCTGCGCCGCGCGTTCATAGATATACTGCGCGATCGGGGTCGAACCCACGAAGCCCACTGCCTGGATGATCTCGCTGTCCAGCAGCGCGTCCACCGCCTCCTTGTCGCCGTGGACGACCTGCAGCACGCCATCGGGCAGGCCCGCTTCCGTGAACAGCGCGGCGATCATGTTCGGTACGGTCGGATCACGCTCGCTGGGCTTCAGGATCACGGCGTTGCCCGAGGCCAGCGCCGGGCCCAGCTTCCACAGCGGGATCATGGCGGGGAAGTTGAAGGGCGTGATCGCGGCCACCACGCCCAGCGGCTGGCGCATCGAATACATGTCGATGCCGGGGCCGGCGCCGTCGATGAATTCGCCCTTCAGCAGTTGCGGCGCGCCGATCGAATATTCGATCACCTCCAGCCCGCGCTGGATGTCGCCCTTGGCATCGGGAAAGGTCTTGCCGTGTTCGGACGACAGCACCTCGGCCATCTTGTCCATGTCGCGGTTCAGAAGATCGACCATCTTCATCATCACGCGGGCGCGGCGCTGGGGGTTGGTGGCGCCCCATTTGACCTGCGCCTGCGCCGCGCGGGCAATGGCGTCATCGACCTCGGCCTTGCTGGCCAGATCGACTTTGGCCTGCACTTCGCCGGTGGCGGGGTTGAAGACATCGGCGGTCCGGCCGGACTTGCCCGCCGTTTCCTTGCCGTCGATCCAGTGGTGAATGGCACGCATCGCGGAAACCTCTCTTCTTGCTGAGGACAATGTAGTCTTGCGATTTCGCGGAATGAAGCGACGATCAGGCAAAAGCGTTTTGCGGATTCGCAATGGACTGGGACGATCTGAGGGTATTCCTTGCCGTCGCGCGGGAAGAAGGCCTGTCCCCCGCCGGGCGGCGGCTGGGCATGGACGCGTCCACCGTGGGCCGGCGCATTGCGCGGCTGGAAACCGCGCTGGGGCGGGTGCTGTTTGCGAAAACGCCGCAGGGCTATGCCCTGACGGCCGAGGGCCGCCAGCTTGTGCCCCATGCCGAAGGTGCCGAGGCCGCGGCCCAGGGCGCGGGCGAGGCGATGGCCGCCCCCGGCGGGCTGACCGGGCAACTGCGGATCGGCGCGCCCGACGGCTGCGCCAATTACCTGCTGCCGCAGATCTGCGCCGGGCTTGTCCGGGATCATCCGGGGCTGGAGGTGCAGATCGTGGCATTGCCGCGCGTCTTCAACCTGAGCCGACGCGAGGCCGACATGGCCATCGCGGTCAGCCCGCCCGAAACCGGCCGCGCGGTGATCCAGAAGATCACCGACTATCAGCTGCATCTTGCGGGGCACGACGATTACCTGTCCGCCCATCCGCCAATCCGAACCCGCGCCGACCTGCGCGGGCACCGGATGATCGGCTATATCGCCGACATGATCTTCGACCGCGAACTGGATTACCTGACGGAAACGGGGACCGATCACGCAGCGCTGTCGTCGAATTCGGTGTCCGTCCAGATGCAGGCGATCCGCGCGGGGGCCGGGCTGGGGATCGTCCATGATTTCGCGATTCCCTTCGTGCCCGGCGTGCGGCGGGTGCTGGCGCAGGAAATCGCGCTGACCCGTGCCTTTTTCCTGATCCGCCACGCCGACGATCGCCGGTCCGACCGCCTGACCCGTCTGGCCGAGGCCGTGGCCACGGGCGTCCGGCGCGAGGTCGCGCGGCTGCAGGCCGTGGTCGATGCGCGCGGCTGACCCCGCGGCCAAGCGCGGGCTTGACGGGGGCGCGCAAGGCGGCAACGCTGAAGACCGGAACAACCTAAACCAGCAGGAGACGCCGCAGTGATCGTCAAACAGATCCTTGCCATGAAGGCGGGGCCCGACAGCCTCATCACCGTGACGCCGGAGGCGCGGGTGGCGGACGCGGCGCAGCTGTTGTCGGAAAAGCGGATCGGCGCGGTGGTGGTGTCCACGGACGGGCAGACGCTCGACGGCATCCTGTCCGAGCGCGACATCGTGCGCGAACTGGGCCGCAACGGACCCGAGATCCTGGAAAGGCCCGTCAGTGAACTGATGACGCGCCGGGTCAACACCTGCGTCTGCGCCGAGGACGCGCTGGAGGTTCTCAACCGCATGACGCAGGGACGCTTTCGCCATCTGCCGGTGGTGGACGATGACGGGCGCATGCTGGGCGTCGTGTCCATCGGCGATGTCGTGTTCGCCCGGCTCAAGGAACTGGCGGCGGAAAAAGAGGCCCTGACCGGCATGATCATGGGGAACTGACGGCTTCCCCGCCGCAGCCCGGCGCTTGCAATGGCGCCGGGTTTCGGGTTTGCGTGTGACAAACCCGTGAACGGAGCCGCCCATGCGGATCGGACTTTATCCCGGCACCTTCGACCCGATCCATCTGGGTCATATCGACATCATGCAGCGGGCGATGGCGCTGGTGGACCGGCTGGTGATCGGCGTGGCGATCAACCGCGACAAGAAGCCCCTGTTCCCGCTGGAGGACAGGGTCGAGATGGTCGAGGCCGAATCGCGCCTGATCACCGCGCGCTGCGGCGGCGAGATCATCGTCCATCCGTTCGAGAACCTGCTGATCGATTGCGCCCGCGACGTGGGGGCGCAGGTCATCGTGCGCGGCCTGCGGGCGGTCGCCGATTTCGAATACGAATTCCAGATGGTCGGCATGAACCGCGCGCTGGATGCCAGCGTGGAAACGGTGTTCATGATGGCCGACGCCCGCCGGCAGGCCATCGCGTCCAAACTGGTCAAGGAAATCGCGCGTCTCGGGGGCGATGTGTCAAAGTTCGTCACCCCTGCGGTCAACGACAGGATGCGCGCGCGTTTCGCGCAAGACGGTTGATCGCATCGGTCCTGCTGCCCTAGCGTCGGTCCTGCCGCCTTGCCAAGGAGCCGCCGCATGACCCAGATCGACCTGCGCGAGCCGACGCCGATTCCCGACCCCACGCGGCCGTCGCAGCCCGACCCCGCCCCCGATCCGGGGCCGGGTCCCGGCCAGCCCGACGAGATCCCCGACCCTGCGGTCGTGGGTTTCGACGCGATCGCGGGCGCGCTGCGCGACGGCTGGCGCGATTTCATCCGCGCACCGGGATTCGGGCTGTTCTTTTCGGCCTTCTATGTGGCCGGCGGGCTGGTGCTGACGGCGGTTGCCTCGGCGGCGGGACAGGAATGGTGGCTGATCCCCTTCATCCTGGGCTTTCCCCTGATCGCGCCCTTTGCCGCGGTGGGGCTTTACGAGGTCAGCCGCCGGATCGAGGCGGGACAGGCGCTGAACTGGCACGCGGTGCTGGGCGTCGTCTTTGCGCAGAAGGACCGGCAGATGCCGTCGATGGCAATGGTGATCCTGCTGATGTTCATGTTCTGGGTGTTTGTCGCCCACACGGTATTCGCGCTGTTCATGGGGCTGCAGACGCTGACCAACATCACCTCGTCCCCCGAAATGCTGCTTCAGGGGCGGGGGCTGACGATGCTGGGCCTGGGCACGCTGATCGGCGGGGGCTTTGCGGCGGCGCTGTTCGCGATGACCGTGGTTGGCCTGCCGCTGCTGCTGGACCGCGAGGTGGACTTCATCAGCGCGATCATCGCCAGCTTTGCCGCCGTCACCGCCAATCCGGTGGTGATGCTGGTCTGGGGGGCGCTGATCGCGGGGTTGCTGTTCCTGGGCATCCTGCCGCTGTTTCTGGGGCTGTTCGTGGCGCTGCCGGTGCTGGGCCATGCCAGCTGGCACATGTATCGCCGCCTGATGCCGGACGAGGACTGAGGGCGCCGGGCTCAGTCGCCTTCGAACGCGCAAAGGGCGTGGACATCGACGCCCGCGCGTTCCAGCAACGCCCGCCCGCCCAGGTCGGGCAGGTCGACCACGAAGGCCGCGCCCACGATTTCCGCCCCCAGCCGTTCGCACAGGCGGATCGCGGCCTCGGCCGTGCCCCCTGTCGCCAGCAGGTCGTCCACGATCAGCACCCGGTCCCCGAAGGACAGCGCGTCGTCGTGAATCTCGATCACTGCCTCGCCGTATTCCAGCGCATAGGCCTGGCTGATGACGGTGCCGGGCAGCTTGCCCTTCTTGCGGATCGGGACAAAGCCGGTGGACAACTGGTGCGCCACCGCCCCGCCCAGGATGAAGCCGCGCGCCTCAAGGCCCACGACCTTGTCGATGTCCACCCCGGCATAGGGCGACAGCAACTGATCGACCGCCATGCGGAATCCGCGCGCGTCGGAAAACAGCGTGGTCACGTCGCGGAAGATGATTCCCTCGTGCGGGAAATCGACGATGCTGCGGATATAGTCCTTGACGGTCTTCTGTTCAGGGCGGGTCATGGACGCTCCGGTTCGATCATGCGGCAGGGGGGGTTTAACCGCTGCGGCGCCGCCGCGCCAGCGGGCCGGTGCGCCCGGCCGGGGGCTGTGGCACCGGGGACGCGGCGGATTTTGCCGTTCAAACCGGGGGCGGCGGATGCTAACCACCCCGCAGCCGCAGGCCCGAGGTCCGATGTATACGCTGTGCCCCGAAACCGATTCCGACACGCCCGAGGTCGAGACGCTTCTGGATCTGTGTTTCGCGCCGGGGCGCACGGCGCTGTCGTCCTATCGCCTGCGCGAGGGCGTGCCCAGGGTGGCCGAACTGTGCCTGACCCTGCGGGGGACTGACGGCACGCTGACGGCCGCGATCCGTTACTGGCCGGTGCGGGTGGCGGGACAGGCGGTGCTTCTGCTGGGGCCGGTCGCGGTCCATCCCATCGCGCAGGGCGAGGGGCTGGGGGGGTTTCTGATGCGCGAAAGCCTTGCGCGCGCGCATGCGATGGGGTGGTCGCGGGTGATGCTGGTGGGGGATGCGCCCTATTATTCGCGTTTCGGCTTTGCAAAGCTGGAAGATGTCGAGATGCCGCCGCCCACCAACCCCGACCGGGTGCTGGGACTGGAACTGCGCCCCGGCGCCTGGGTTGGTGTGGCGGGCGCGGTGGTGCGCGAGACGCGTCCCGACGTGCTGGCGGGTCTGGCGGAAATCGAACGGGATTCCCGCCTGGCCGCACCCTGCGCCGAAGTGGAAGTGACAAAGGAACCCGTCGATGCCTGCATCGAAGATCGCCGCGCAGCAGGCCATCCTGCCGCCCATCAATGACCCCACCGTCCATGTCGCGGTGGATCGGCTGGCTCGCCGCTACATGGCCGCCGGGGGATTGGGGATGGAGATCCTGTCCGCGGTCGGCGGCAGCGCGGAGCGGCTGGTGGAACGCCTGCCCGGCTTTGTGCGGGGCCGGCTGGACGGGATCACGCTGGCCGCGCTGAACAGCGCCTTCGGCGCGGCGGCGCGGTCGCGGCGGCTGCTGCGGGACCGGGGCGACTGGTTCAACCGGCTGGCCTCCACCGTCTCGGGCGCGGCGGGGGGCCTTGCAGGGGCGCCGGGCGCGATGCTGGAACTGCCGCTGACGGTCACGATGCTGCTGCGCGCGATCCTGGGGATCGCCGCCGAACACGGGCTGGACCCCGATTCCGAAGAGGTGCGGGTCGAGGCGCTGCGCATATTCGCCGCCGCCGGGCCGATGGCCGAGGACGACGGCACCGACCTTGGCCTGCTGGCCGCCAAGCTGTCGATCACCGGCCAGACCGTGCAGGGGCTGATCGCGCGCGTCGCGCCGCGCCTGTCGATGGTTCTGGGGCAAAAGCTCGCCGCGCAGGCCACGCCGATCCTGGGGGCCGTGGCGGGGGCGTCAATCAATTACACCTTCGCCCGTTATTATCAGGAAATCGCCCGCGTCCATTTCGGCCTGCTGCGGCTGGCGCATGAAACCGGCCTGCCGCGCGAGGCGCTGACCGAGGCGCTGCGCGACCGGATCAGGCAGTTGCAGGACGAAAGGCTGGAGCGGCGGGCGCGGCGGGCCTGAGTGAGGGGGAACGCTGCGTGCAAAGCGCGCATTCGGCGCATCCCCGGCATGATTGCGCCCGACAGCGGCGCCTGCGGTTTGCGTAGGGGGCGTGTTTTGCACGCACCTTTCTGCGCGCCCCTATCCTATTCCGGCCCCTCGGCCTCCAGTGCCAAGGGTGCCGCCTCGACCGTCAGGTCGTCGGTGGACAGCGGCCCATGCGGTCGCGCCAGCCGCGCCTTGGTCACCCAGAACAGCCGTTCCTGCGCCCGCGTGATCGCGACATAGGCCAGCCGTTTCCACAGGGGCAGCCCCGCCTCGGTGCGGTTCGACCAGGCTGCGGCGGAAATGTCGGGGGCAAAGACCTGCACGTCGGGCCATTGCGAGCCCTGCGCCTTGTGGATCGTCACCGCCGCGCCATGCAGGAAGGTCGCGCCCATGCGGGCGGCAAAGGGGATGAAGGGCTCCTCGACATCCGGCGTCTCGATCCTGACGATGCTGGCGGCGGACAGGCGCGGCTCGATTGCTCCGATCACATGCAGGCGGGAAAAGCCGGGCTTCCTGCCCGGTCCCAGATAAATCACCTGCGCCCCCTTGATGAGGCCCCGCGCCTCAAGGTCGATGCGCTTCTTGCGGTGCCTGACCGGCAGTTCGATCCCGTCGCAGACCAGCGGCTCGCCCGGCAGCAGCGCGTCGCCCGGCGCCCCATAGGCGGCGCGGAAGGCCGAGATCAGCCGCACCCGCGTCGCATTGCGCCAGACCAGCACCGGGGACCGCGCCATCAGGTCGCTTTCCACCCGCTCGGCCCAGACCACGCGGGGGTCGCGGGATGCCGCCTCGCGCACCAGCCGCTCGAAGGCGGGAAAATCCACCTCCGGGTCGGCCAGCGCATGGGCCAGGTCCAGGATCGGGTTGCCCGCCGCCTGCCGGTGGATGCGGCTCAGCATCAGCTTCTGCGGCGCGGCCAGGCGGTCGAACACCATCTCGCCCGACTGGCCGACGGGGGCAAGCTGGGCGGGGTCGCCGAACAGGATCAGCACGGGGAAAATCTCGCGCAGGTCGTCGAACTGGCGTTCGTCCAGCATCGAGGATTCGTCGATCAGCCCGATGTCCAGCGGGTCGTCGCGCCGCTTCCACCCCTGGATGAAATCGGACCCCCGCAGCCCCGCCGCCGCCAGCGCGCCGGGCATCGAGCTGTGTTGCTGGTAAAAGGCATGGGCGCGGTCCATCGCCGCGTCCGACAGTCCCTCGATCACCGGGCGGTCGCCGTTTCCGGCCAGCCAGTCGGCCAGCTTTTCATACTGGGGGTCATAGACGGGGGTATAGAGGATGCGGTGGATCGTGGTCGCCGGCACCCCCCGCGTGCGCAGGACGAACGCCGCCTTGTTCGTCGGCGCCAGCACCGCGACGCGGCGCGTCTCTTTCCGGCGC
>CALLYR010000498.1 GCA_937859005.1 uncultured Paracoccus sp.
GACGTGGCGGGTGCCGTCGGCAACGCCAAGGGCGGCGAGGTGCAGTTCAAGGCCGAAACGGCGGGCGTGGTCCACGCCGGCGTCGGCAAGGTGTCGTTCGAGCCCGAGAAGCTGGCCCAGAACATCCGCGCCTTCGTCGAGGCGGTAAGCCGCGCCAAGCCGTCGGGGGCCAAGGGCACCTATCTGAAAAAGGTCTCGATCAGCTCGACCATGGGTCCGGGCGTGTCGCTGGACCTGGCCTCGGCCGCGCAGGGTTGAAGCATCGCGGGCGGTTCCCTTGTGGGGCCGCCCGGTCATCCGGCCGGATGAGGGCGGCGAGATACCTCTTGGGTTTTCAGCCGCGCTGTCGTAACAGGCCGGTTCCATCCCGGATCACCGATTCGGGGTGCCTGTCCGAGACGGAGGGTGCCGGGTATCCCGGCTTAATGTCCTTCCCGAGATGGAAGTCGAGAATTTTTCCGAAGGTTCCACCTTTGGGCGATCTCGGGGCCATCGCATGCGGACCCGTTCCCTGCCGCCGCCCGGCGGCCGGGACAAGAGAGCCGGGGGGAAACCCCCTACGTGGAGTGAACCGTGGATAGAGCCCAAAAAGAACAGGTGGTCGAGGAACTCGGCCAGATCTTTGAAAGCTCTGGCGTCGTGGTGGTTGCCCGCTACGAGGGGATGACGGTTGCCGAAATGCAGACCCTGCGCGCGCAGATGCGCGAGGCCGGGGGTGCTGTCCGCGTTGCCAAGAACAGGCTCGCCAAGATCGCCCTGGAAGGGAAGCCGGCGGCTTCGATCGCCGATTACCTGACGGGCATGACCGTGCTCGCCTATTCCGACGACCCCGTGGCTGCGGCCAAGGTTGCGGATGCGTTTGCCAGGACGAATGACAAATACGTCATTCTGGGCGGCGCGATGGGTGACACGGCGCTTGACCCGGCCGGTGTGAAGGCCGTGGCCCAGATGCCGTCGCGCGAGGAGCTCATCGCTTCGATCGTGGCCTGCATCGGCGCCCCGGCCAGCAACATCGCGGGCGCGATCGGCGCACCTGCCAGCAACATCGCGGGCATCCTCTCGACGCTCGAAGAGCGCGAGGCTGCCTGAGGCAATCCCGTCCCGTCGTGCGGCACGTCCGCGACGTTGGAACAACCTGACTGAAAGAACGGAAAAATGGCTGATCTGAAACAACTCGCCGAGCAGATTGTCAACCTGACCCTGCTGCAGGCCCAGGAACTGAAAACGATCCTGAAGGACGAATACGGCATCGAGCCCGCCGCCGGCGGCGCCGTCATGATGGCCGGTCCCGCCGCGGGCGCCGCTGCCCCGGCCGAGGAAGAAAAGACCGAGTTCGACGTCGTGCTGACCGACGCGGGCGCCAACAAGATCAACGTGATCAAGGAAGTGCGCGCGATCACCGGCCTGGGCCTGAAGGAAGCCAAGGACCTGGTCGAAGCCGGCGGCAAGGTCAAGGAAGGCGCGGCCAAGGCCGACGCCGAGGAAATGAAGAAAAAGCTCGAAGCGGCTGGCGCCAAGGTCGAGCTGAAGTAATCCGTCCGCGGATTGCGAAAGATTGGGCAGGGTCCGGGAGATTTCCCGGTCCCTGCCGAGCGCGTCTTGAAGGATGCTCGGACCATCCCCACATAGGGCCGTCCGAGTTTCCCTCAGGGCGAGTTCGCGGTTCGGGAGCTGTGCGGTGGGACGCGCGGCACGAATGGAACCGCAACCCCTGATGTTCGTATGCGCGTGGATCGGGCCCCGACGATCCGCCGCGCGATGACGAAAGGCGAAAGACCCCATGGCGCAAGCTTACGTCGGCCAGAAGCGCATCCGGCGCTATTACGGCAGCATCCGCGAAGTGCTGGAGATGCCGAACCTCATCGAGGTCCAGAAAAGCTCCTATGACCTGTTCCTCGCATCCGGCGAGGGCGAGGTCCACAAGGACGGCGAAGGCATCCAGGGCGTGTTCCAGTCGGTCTTTCCGATCAAGGACTTCAACGAGACGGCGACGCTTGAGTTCGTGAAATACGATCTGGAGGCGCCGAAATACGATGTCGAGGAATGCCAGCAGCGCGACATGACCTATGCCGCCCCGCTGAAGGTCACGCTGCGCCTGATCGTCTTCGACGTGGACGAGAACAGCGGCACCCGCGCCGTCAAGGGCATCAAGGAGCAGGACGTCTATATGGGCGACATGCCCCTGATGACGCAGAACGGGACGTTCATCGTGAACGGGACCGAGCGGGTCGTCGTCAGCCAGATGCACCGCAGCCCCGGCGTGTTCTTCGACCATGACCGCGGCAAGACCCATTCCTCGGGCAAGCTGCTGTTCGCCTGCCGCATCATTCCCTATCGCGGCTCGTGGCTGGATTTCGAATTCGACGCCAAGGATCTGGTGTTCGCGCGCATCGACCGCCGCCGCAAGCTGCCGGTGACGACGTTGCTGTATGCGCTGGGGATGGACCAGGAAGGCATCATGGACGCCTTCTATGACACCGTCAGCTATCGGCTGGAGCCGGGCCGAAAGGGAGAGAACGGCGCCTGGGTCACGCGCTTTTTCCCGGAACGCGTGCGCGGCACCCGTCCGTCCTATGACCTGGTGAACGCTGACACCGGCGAGGTCATCACCAAGGCCGGCGAAAAGGTGACGCCGCGCCTGGTCAAGAAGCTGATCGAGACGGGCGAGGTCACGAGTCTGCTGGTCCCGTTCGAGCGTATCCTCGGCCGCTTTGTCGCCAAGGACATCATCAACGAGGACAACGGCCTCATCTATGCCGAGGCGGGCGACGAGATCACCGCCGAATACGACAAGAGCGGCGAGATGACGGGCGGCGTGCTGAAGGTGTTGCTGGACAACGGCATCACCGACGTTCCGGTGCTGGACATCGACCATGTGAACGTCGGTCCCTATATCCGCAACACGATGGCCGCCGACAAGAACATGAACCGCGACGGCGCGCTGATGGACATCTATCGCGTCATGCGTCCGGGCGAGCCGCCGACCGTCGAGGCGGCGTCGAACCTGTTCAACAGCCTGTTCTTTGATGGCGAGCGTTACGATCTGTCCGCCGTGGGCCGGGTCAAGATGAACATGCGCCTGGACCTGGATGCGCCGGATACCCAGCGCACCCTGCGGTCCGACGACATCATCGCCTGTATCCGCGGGCTGGTGGAACTGCGCGACGGCAAGGGCGAGATCGACGACATCGACCACCTCGGCAACCGCCGGGTGCGGTCCGTCGGCGAACTGATGGAGAACCAGTACCGCATCGGCCTGCTGCGCATGGAGCGGGCGATCCGCGAGCGCATGTCGGGCGTCGAGATCGACACCGTGATGCCGCAGGACCTCATCAACGCCAAGCCCGCCGCGGCCGCGGTGCGCGAGTTCTTCGGCTCGTCGCAGCTGTCGCAGTTCATGGACCAGACCAACCCCCTGTCCGAGGTCACGCACAAGCGCCGCCTGTCGGCGCTGGGGCCGGGCGGCCTGACGCGCGAGCGCGCGGGCTTCGAGGTGCGCGACGTCCATCCGACCCACTACGGCCGGATGTGCCCGATCGAGACGCCGGAAGGCCAGAACATCGGCCTCATCAACAGCCTCGCGACATTCGCCCGCGTCAACAAGTACGGCTTCATCGAAACCCCCTACCGCAAGGTGGTCGAGGGCAAGGTCACCGACGACGTGATCTACATGTCGGCGACCGAGGAGATGCGCCACACTGTGGCGCAGGCGAACGCGACGCTGGACGCCGAGGGCAACTTCGTCGACGAGCTGATCTCGACCCGGCAGGCGGGCGACTTCATGCTGAACCCGGTCGAGGCCGTCGATCTGATCGACGTGTCGCCGAAACAGCTGGTGTCGGTCGCCGCGGCGCTGATCCCCTTCCTTGAAAACGACGACGCCAACCGCGCCCTGATGGGATCGAACATGCAGCGTCAGGCCGTGCCCCTGATCCGGGCCGAGGCGCCTTTTGTCGGCACCGGAATGGAGGCGACGGTGGCCCGCGATTCGGGTGCCGCCATCATGGCGCGGCGCGGCGGCGTCATCGACCAGGTGGACGCAAGCCGCATCGTCGTGCGCGCGACCGAGGATCTGGGCGCCGGCGACGCGGGCGTGGACATCTATCGCCTGCGCAAGTTCAAGCGCTCGAACCAGTCCTCGACCATCAACCAGCGTCCGCTGGTCCGGGTGGGCGAGAAGGTCTCGAAAGACCAGGTGATCGCGGACGGCCCCTCGACCGATCAGGGCGAGTTGGCCATCGGCCGGAACGTGGTCGTCGCGTTCATGCCGTGGAACGGCTACAACTACGAGGACTCGATCCTGATTTCCGAGCGGATCCACCGCGACGACGTGTTCACCTCGATCCATATCGACGAATACGAAGTGGCGGCCCGCGACACCAAGCTGGGCCCGGAGGAGATCACCCGCGACATCCCGAACGTGGGCGAGGAGGCGCTGCGCAACCTCGACGAGGCGGGCATCGTCTATATCGGCGCCGAGGTGAACCCGGGCGACATCCTGGTCGGCAAGGTCACGC
>CALLYR010000499.1 GCA_937859005.1 uncultured Paracoccus sp.
AGAAAGCTGCCCACCACCATCGCCAGTCCCATGACCAGCGTTGCCTGCCCGATCAGCCGGTCGTCCGCGCCGAAGACATCGCGCAGATAGGGCGCGGCCCACAGCCCCCGGATCGCCGCGGGCGCCGCATAGCTGGCCGCGAACAGCGGCAGGATGAACCACAGCGCACGCAGGGACAGGATCTCGGACAGCCGCCCGCGTGGGGGGCCGCCGTGATGCCGCGGATCGCGCACCGTCACGAACTGCACCGCCGCCACCGCCAGCGTCACGGCGGCCAGCAGCCACAGCGTCTCGCGCCAGCCCAGGGCGTGGATCAGCGACACCAGCGGCGCCGCGCCCAGGATGTTGCCGGCCGAGCCGAACCCCACGACAGCCGCGGCCAGCGTCCCGAAGGCCGCGCGCGGGTATTCATGGGCAAAGATGTAATAGGCCGCCATCAGCGCCGGCGCGCAGCCGATCCCGATCAGCCCCATCGCCAGATGCAGATGCCACGGCGCGCTGGCCAGCGCAAAGACCGCCGCCCCCCCCGCGCCCCCCGCGGCCAGCAGCACCGACACCACCCGGCGCGGCCCGATCCGGTCCAGCGCCCAGCCCACGGGCAGTTGCATCAGCGCAAAGGTCAGGAACCACATCCCCGACGACAGCGCCAGATCGCCGGGCGTGGCGCCCAGTTCTGCCTGCAGGGTCGAGGCCAGCACCGCCAGAAAGGCGCGATAGAACTGGCTGAGCACATAGCCCAGCGTCAGCGCGATGGTTCCGGCGGCAAGAAAGGCGCGCATGAGGTTTTCCGTGGTTGCGGGGCGCAGGCTGGGGCAAATGCGCGGCGGCTGCAACCGTCAGACGCGCGCCGCCTTGTCCATCAGCAGGCGTTCGGACCGCCCGGCCAGCCGGTCGTATTGCGTGATTGATGCGTGACGCAATGTGGATCCGTCCCGATGCCCGACCAGAAAGGGCAGGGCCACGACGACGCGCGTGGGCCGGCGGGCCAGCCAGCGGTCGATGGTATTGGCGAAGGCATCGTCGTCGCGCTCGTCCCAGGCGGCCAGATGTTCCATCACCGGGCGGCGCAGGATGTTGAAGACCATGCTGACGCTGCGGTCCAGATGGGCGAATGTGATGCCTTCCGTCCGGTCGGCGTGCAGCACCGGCCAGTCGGGTGCTGCATCGGCGATCTGGCCCGAAAACATCTCCCATCCCGGATGGGCGTCCAGATAGCGGCGCACCGCTGCCATGCGCGCGTCGAAGTCGGCGGGAAAGATCACGTCGTCTTCACAGATCACGGCCTCGTCCACGCCGCAGGCGAGCAGGCGGCGGCAGATCTGGGCATGGGACCGCGCCGCGCCCTTCCACCCCGGACGGCCGCGCAGGCCGGGCCAGAAGCAAAA
>CALLYR010000500.1 GCA_937859005.1 uncultured Paracoccus sp.
AAGGATGGCGTCAGCTTCCTCTCCCTCGGGGTCGAAGGGAAAGCCGGGCGAGACGCACAGCACGATGTCCAGCCCCGGTGCCGCGGCCCGCAGCGCATCCGCCGCCGCCGCCAGCGCCTGCGGCGTCGATCCAATCAGCGCGACGGGGGCGGCGGCCTTTGCGGCCACGCGCGCGATCGGCACCACCAGATCCGATCCGGGCGCCAGCGACACCGGCCGTCCCGCGATCCGCGACAGCCAGACGACGGGATTGCCGTCCGCAACCACCAGATCCTGCGCGGCATAGGCGCGGCGAAATGCGGCATCCCGGCCGATCTGGTCCAGATGATCGATATTGATCGTGGCGCCGGCAAAGCCCTCGCCCCGCCGCAGGCGGTCCGCAATCGCCTTCAGCAGCGCTTCGGCCGAGGCGCAGTTCACCTCGATCCGCGTTCCATCGTCAAAGCGGAACAGCACGATGAGCCTCCTCGAAACCCGCGCCAGGTTATGGTCAGGCCGGAAGGTGCAGGCAACAGGCCCGGCTTGCAACCCCGAGGGGATCAAGGTGCCGGCTTCGGCATTGCCGCAGGATGCGCCGCCATGATTCCCGTGCCCCTCCGCCGTCCACGGCCACATGCGCCGCAATGTGGCAAAAGCGCGCGCAAACAGGATCAACCTGTCCAGAAGGACAGGGGTTATTCCTGTTCCAAACCGTATTTGTTCATGACAACCGGGGAGTGCATGGGCTAGTTTCCGCTCATGCCGTGGCAGGGGTCCGCAGCGTTTTTTTTCACTTTGTCAGCATGATTTTAGATATGACCGGAACCCGTGATACATCGACCGACATCGCCATCATCGGCATGGCCGCCCAGTTGCCCGGCGCCCTGTCGGTCCAGGAATACTGGCGCAACCTGCTGGACGGGGTGGAATCCATCCGCCCCGTCGATGCCGGAACGCTGATCGCACGGGGCGAAAGCCGCGCGCGCATCGCGCAGCCGAACTATGTCCCCGCCGCCGCCGAGCTGGAGCAGTTCGACGGCTTCGACCCCGAATTCTTCGGCCTGGGGCCGAAGGATGCCGCGATCATGGACCCCCAGCACCGCAAGCTGCTGGAGACCTGCTGGCACGCGCTGGAGGATGCCGGGATCATGCCCGACCGCTTCCGCGGCGTCATCGGCGTCTATGCCGGCTGCGGTCAGGGCACCTATTACTGGAAGAACATCCAGTCGAACCGGGCGCTGGTCGATGACGTGGGCGATTTCCTGCTGCGCCACACCGGCAACGACAAGGACTTCCTGGCCACCCGCGTCAGCCATGTGCTGGACCTGAAAGGGCCCAGCGTGAACGTGCAGACCGCCTGTTCGACCTCGCTGGTGGCGGTGCATCAGGCGTGCAACGCGCTGCTGGGGGGCGAATGCGACATGGCGCTGGCGGGCGGCGTCACCATCGAACTGCCGCACGGGCGCGGCTATCTGTTCCGCGAAAACGAGATCCTGTCGCCCGACGGGCATTGCCACGCTTTCGACCACCGCGCGGCGGGCACGGTCTTCGGCAGCGGTGCTGCGGTCGTGGCGCTGCGGCGGCTGGACGACGCGATTGCGGCAGGCGATTCCGTCTGGGCGGTGATCCGGGGCAGCGCGCTGAACAACGACGGCGCGGCCAAGGCGGGTTATCTGGCGCCCAGCGTGAACGGGCAGGCGAGCGCCGTGGCCGAGGCGCTGGCGGTGTCGGGCTGCGAGCCCGCCACCATCGGATACGTCGAATGCCACGGGACCGGGACCGCGCTTGGCGATCCGATCGAGGTGATGGCGCTGACGCAGGCCTTTGCCATGGCGCCCGGCGGCGATGCGCCCCGCGCGGCCGACTGCCTGCTGGGGTCGGTCAAGACCAACATCGGGCATCTGGACACGGCGGCGGGGACGGCGGGTCTCATCAAGGCGGCGCTGGCCGTGCATCACGGGCAGATCCCGCCCAGCCTGTCCTATGAGAAGCCCAATCCCGCCATTCCCTTTGCCGACACGCCGTTCCGCGTCTGCGACCGGCTGACCGGTTGGCCCGACCTTGGCGCGCCCCGGCGGGCCGGGGTGAACTCGCTGGGCGGGGGCGGCTCCAACGCCCATGTCGTGATCGAGGAGCCGCCGCCCGCGCGGGCTTCCGAGGATGCGGACTGGCCCTTCCATGTCATCGCGCTGTCGGGGCGCAGCCGCGCCGCGCTGGACGCCAATGCGGCGGCGCTGGCCGACTGGCTGGAGGCCAATCCGGGCGCGGACCTTGCCGATGTGTCCTGGACCCTGATCGAGGGGCGGCGTCATTTCGACCGCCGCCGGGTGCTGACCGCCGCGGACGCGGCTGACGCCGCGCGGATGCTGCGCGAGCCCGATCCCCGGCAGGTCTTCGACCACAAGCCGGTGGGCGAGCCGCCGCGCGTCGTCTTCATGCTGCCCGGCGGCGGGTCGCAATATCCCGGCATGGCGCGCGACCTTTACCAGACCGAACCCGTGTTCCGCGACTGGATGGACCGGGGGCTGGATCACCTGAAGGCCGCGCATGGACTGGACCTGCGCCCCCTCTGGCTGCCCGGCGACGACCCGGCGGCACTGGCCGAGGCCGAGCGCGCGCTGCGCCAGCCCTCGCGCCAGTTGCCGCTGCTGATGATCGTGGAACATGCGCTGGCGCAGTTGTGGATGTCCTGGGGGGTGCAGCCTGCCGCGCTGATCGGGCACAGCATGGGCGAGAATACCGCCGCCTGCCTGGCTGGCGTCATGCGGTTCACCGACTGCATCGACCTCGTGCATCTGCGCGGGCGGCTGTTTGACGAGGTGCCGCCCGGCGGCATGGTCAGCGTCCCCGCCGCGCCCGAGGAATTCGCGGACCTGCTGGGCGACGATCTGGACATCGCGGCGGTCAACGCCCCCGGCCTGACCGTGGTCAGCGGCCCGCGCGCGGCGCTGGACGCCTTTGCCGCGCGGATGAGCGCGCGCGAGATCGAGGTGCAGGACATCCCGATCTCGATCGCCGCCCATTCCCGGATGCTGGAGCCGATCATGGGGCGGTTCCGGGACTTCCTGCGCTCGATCCCGCTGTCGGCGCCGCAGATCCCGATCATCTCCAACGGCAGCGGTATCCCCCTGACGGATGCCGAGGCGACCGACCCCGATTACTGGGTCCGGCATCTGCGTGGCACCGTGCGCTTCGGCGACGGTCTGGCGCATCTGGGGACCGACCCGGAAACCGTGTATCTGGAGGTCGGCCCTGGCCGCGCGATGAGCGCGATGGCTCAGGCACAGCCGGGCATCACGGCCGATCAGGTCGTGTCCTCGCTGCGCCATCCGCAGCAGGCGCTGCCCGACGACCGGTATTTCCTGACCGCGCTGGCCCGGCTGTGGGCGGCGGGGGTCGCGGTGGGCTGGGACCAGGTCTGGGGCGGGGCGCGGCGCAACCGCCTGCGCCTGCCCGGATACCGGTTCCAGCGCCAGCGTTACTTCATCGAGCCCGCGCAGGCCACCGACGTCCGGCAGGCCGCGGAATCCGAACCGCTGGCGCGGATCGAGGACATGGCGGGCTGGGGCTGGCGGCGCGGCTGGCGGCTGTCCGCGCCGGATGCCGAGATCGGCCCC
>CALLYR010000501.1 GCA_937859005.1 uncultured Paracoccus sp.
GGCATGGTCAGATAGCTGTTCGATTTCTCGCCCCGCATCGCGCCCGCCGGGGCGGCGTCGAACAGCCGCCGATAGGCCTCGATCCCGTCCTCGTAGTGACGGGCGAAGAAATGCGGCTCGTGGTCGGGCATGAAGATGGCCGGCGATTGCTGCAGCGATTTCTGCAGCCAGGTCGTCGCCGATTTCGCGGCCCCGGCGATGATGAAATGCGGCAGGCGGTCGGGGGTGGTCATGGCGCGTTCTCCGGGCTGACAGGGGCGGTTTGCTGCCAGACCACGTCCAGCGTGTCCCCCGGCAGCAGCGTCGCATCGGCGGCGACCGGCGCGGTCCGGCCGTCGCGGGTAAGCATGAATCCGATCTCGGCCCCGGCCCCGGCCCCGGCTTCGGCCTCGGCTGCGTCGCCTGCGATGCCGGGCGCCAGCAGCGCGGCCCGCGTGCGGGCCGAGTCGCGCTTCAGCTCGGCCTCGGCGATCAGCCCTTCCAGTTCGGCCATCCGCTGCAGGCGGCTGGCGGCGGCATCGGCGACAAGCGTGCTGCTGTCGCGTTCCGCCTGGTTGCGCTGTTCCTCCAGCAGCAGCAGCGCGGTTTCCAGATCCAGCCGCCTGGTTTCCATATCGCTCAGCGCGGTGGACAGCGAGGTGACGCGCGCGTTCACCGCAAGGCCGCGTTCGTTCAGGCTGGCCACGTCGTCCAGCTGCTTGCGGGTTTCGGCGATCTGGGTGTCGCGCAGTTCCATCTGACGGTTCAGCCGCTCGGCCTTCTGGCGCAGGACCTCGCGCAGCTGGGCATAGCTTTCGGTGCGGATCCGGCGGGCGGTGTGGTCGGCCTGCTGCAACCGCACCCGCACCTCCGCAGGGGCGTCGCCGGGGGGACCCCCGTCGGCCATGACGGGGGGCGGGCCGGGGGGCGGGCCGCCGCCGGGCAGGGCGGCCCCGCTTTCGGCTTCGCGGCGAAGCTGCGCCAGTTCGGCCTCGATCCCGGCCCGTTCGGCGCGCAACCGGGCCAGGCTGTCCTCGGCGGCGCGCAGTTCGGCCGCGACCGAGGCGGCGCGCATCGGATCGCCGGCCGCCGGGCGATAGATCCCGCCCGCCAGCGCCAGCGCCTGCCGG
>CALLYR010000502.1 GCA_937859005.1 uncultured Paracoccus sp.
TGGCCGGGATGCTGCTGTCGGGCGAGCTTCTGGACGGCCAGACCGTCAGGGTCAGCGCCGGCCCCGAGGGGCTGATCGTCGGCAACCGCGTCGCCGACGGGACCCTAGGCAGCGCCGGCAGCAAGCCTTCCGGCATGCCCCTGCACTGATTGTTCGGAGCCCCCGGTCCCTGTGGCCGGGGCTTCACCTTTCCGGTACGGCGAAACCCGGTCCCGGCGCACGAGGTTGTGCGCAAGGAACCTCGTCACATGCGGTTACGCTGTGCGCAGGAATAAAGGGAGAACGCCGATGCGCCTGCGCTGGTCTGACGTGACACCCGAATCGCTGTTTCTGAACCGCCGCGCCTTTCTGGCGGGGGCGGGAATCGCCGTGGCCGCCCCCGCACTGGCCGCGGCGGAAAAGCCGAACAGCTTCGAGGAGATCACGAACTACAACAACTTCTATGAATTCGGCATGGGCAAGGAAGATCCGGCGGCGCGCGCGGGCGCGCTGACGACCGAGCCCTGGGCCGTTGCGATCGACGGGCTGGTGGACCGGCCCGGCAGTTATTCCGTGGCCGATCTGGCCCCCGGCAATGCCGTCGAGGAACGCATCTATCGCCTGCGCTGCGTCGAGGGGTGGAGCATGGTGATTCCCTGGCTGGGCGTGCCGCTGGGACCGATTCTGGAGAGGGCGGGCGTGCGGCCGGGCGCGAAGTTCGTGGCCTTCCAGACCCTGTTGCGCCCCGAGGAGATGCCGGGCCAGCGCCGCGCCTCGCTGGACTGGCCCTATCGCGAGGGACTGCGGCTGGACGAAGCGATGCATCCGCTGACGATTCTGGCGACCGGGCTTTACGGAAAGCCCCTGCCCAACCAGAACGGCGCCCCGATCCGGCTGGTGGTGCCGTGGAAATACGGCTTCAAGTCGATCAAGTCGGTGGTCCGCATCACCCTGACCGACCGCCAGCCCGTCACCGCCTGGCAGGGCGCGCAGCCCTCGGAATACGGCTTCTATGCCAATGTGAACCCCAAGGTGGACCATCCGCGCTGGAGCCAGGCGACGGAACGGCGCATCGGGGCCGGGCTGTTCGGCGGCCGGCAGGAGACGCTGATGTTCAACGGCTATGCCGATCAGGTGGCGCAGCTTTACGCCGGCATGGATCTGGCGCGCGATTACTGATGGACCGGTTGCGCCGTCTGCCCAGGGGGGCCGTCTGGGGGCTGGGAGCGATTCCCCTGATCCTGCTGGTCGCGGATGCGGTGAGCGGAAGGCTGGGAATCGATCCCGTTCGCGACATCGAGCATCGACTGGGGCGGACGGCGATCTATTTCGTCATCGCGTCGCTGTGCGTCACTCCGCTGCTGCGGCTGGGACGGGTGAACCTGATGAAGTTCCGGCGTCCGCTGGGGCTGCTGGGGTTTTCCTATGCAGTGCTGCATCTGGGGGCGTGGCTGGTGCTGGATATGGCGCTGCTGTGGGGGCAGCTGCTGCGTGACATCGCCAAGCGGCCATATCTGACTTTCGGGATGGGGGCCTTTGTGATTCTGGCGATTCTCGCGGCGACCTCATCCGATTCTGCGATCAGGCGGCTGGGGCCGGTGGGGTGGAGAGGCGTGCACCGGCTGGTCTATTTCGCTGCGCCGCTTGGGATTCTGCACTGGCTGTGGGCCTACAAGCTGTGGCCCGGGAAAGGGCTGGCGGTCGGCGCACTGGTGCTGGCGCTGCTGGCGCTGCGGTTGCCGGGCGTATCGGACCGGCTGCGAAGGGCGAAAAGGATCCTTACTCTTCAGTAGCTTGGAAGAAAGTCGGTCAGGAAGGCGAACTTTTTCGACTTTTCTTCTTGCTGTCTGTGTTTTCTGGCTCTAGATACCGCTTCACCGAACG
>CALLYR010000503.1 GCA_937859005.1 uncultured Paracoccus sp.
CTGGAGAATGGGACCGTCATGTATGACGCCGGCGACGGCCATCCGGCCGCGACCCCCAGACGGCTGGTGGGACTGGTGGAGCATGTCGAGGCGCTGCAGGAGTGAGGGGTCAGGGGCCGGCGGCGTCAGCCGCCTGCCGGACTGTCGGTTCCGCGCCGCCTAGACATCCAGTTCCTCGACGAAGCGCGCGTTCTCGCTGATGAACTGGAACCGCAGTTCGGGCTTTTTCCCCATCAGCCGCTCGACCAGATCGCCGGTTTCTCCGCCTTCCTCCTCATCGATCGAAACGCGGATCAGCTTGCGGGTGGCGGGGTTCATCGTCGTGTCCTTCAGGTCCTTGGCGTCCATCTCGCCCAGGCCCTTGAATCGCTGCACGTCGATCTTGCCCTTGCCGCCCAGTCCCTTGGCCAGCCAGCGTTCCTTTTCGGCGTCGTCGGCGACATAGACACGCTCGGCCCCCTGCGTCAGCCGATACAGCGGCGGGCAGGCCAGATACAGGTGCCCCTTGTCGATCAGGGGCCGCATCTGGGTGAAGAAGAAGGTCATCAGCAGCGACGCGATATGCGCGCCGTCCACATCGGCGTCGGTCATGATGATGATCTTGTCATAGCGCAGGTCGTCGATGTTGAAGCGCGTCCCCAAGCCCACGCCCAGTGCCTGCGCCAGATCGGCGATTTCCTGGTTCTGGCCCAGCTTGGAGGACGAGGCCCCCAGCACGTTCAGGATCTTGCCGCGGATCGGCAGGATCGCCTGCGTGTTGCGGTCCCGCGCCGACTTGGCCGAGCCGCCCGCCGAGTCGCCCTCGACGATGAACAACTCGGTTCCATCCCGGTTCGCCGCGCTGCAATCGACCAGCTTGCCGGGCAGGCGCAGCTTTTTCGTGGCCGACTTGCGGGCGGTCTCCTTTTCCTGACGCCGCCGCAGCCGTTCCTCGGCCCGCAGGACCAGGAAATCGAGGATCGCGCCCGCCGATTTCGTGTCCGCCGCCAGCCAGTTGTCGAAATGGTCGCGCACCGCGCCCTCGACCAGACGCGCGGCCTCGGTTGTGGCAAGGCGGTCCTTGGTCTGGCCGACGAACTCGGGCTCGCTGATGAAGCAGGACACCAGCGCGCAGCCCCCCGCCAGCAGGTCGTCGCGGGTGATGTTCTCCGCCTTGCGGTTCTTGGTCAATTCGCCATAAGCGCGCACCCCCTTCAGGATCGCCGACCAGAAGCCCGATTCATGCGTGCCCCCTTCGGGCGTCGGGACGGTGTTGCAATAGGACTGGATGAAGCCGTCGCGCGAGGGCGTCCAGTTGATCGCCCAGTCCACCTTGCCCGGCACGCCGAAGCGTTCGCGGAAATCGACCGAACCCGCAAAGGGCCGGTCGGCATAAGTGGACGCGCGGCCAAGCTGTTCGCCCAGGTAATCCGCCAGCCCGCCGGGGAAGTGGAAGGTGGCCTCGGTCGGCGTCTCGCCGTCGTCGATCTCGGACTTCCAGCGGATTTCGACGCCGGAATGCAGATAGGCCTTGGACTTGACCATCCGCATCATCCGCGAAGGCTTCAGCCGGTGATGGCCGAAGATCTGCTCGTCGGGATGGAAGGTGACGGTGGTGCCGCGCCGGTTCGGGGCGGGGCCGACCTTTTCCACCGGACCCTGCGGGACGCCGCGGGAAAACGACTGCCGCCACAATTCGCGGTTGCGGGCGACCTCGACCACCATGCGGTCGCTGAGCGCGTTCACCACCGACGCGCCGACCCCGTGCAGGCCCCCCGAGGTCTGATAGGCGCCTTCGGTGAACTTGCCGCCCGCGTGCAGCGTGCACAGGATCACCTCCAGCGCGGACTTGCCGGGGAACTTGGGGTGCGGATCGACGGGAATGCCGCGGCCGTTGTCGCGGACCGTGACCGAGTTGTCGGCGTGCAGTTCGACCTCGATGCGGCTGGCGTGGCCGGCGACGGCCTCGTCCATCGAGTTGTCGAGGATTTCGGCCACAAGGTGATGCAGGGCGCGTTCGTCGGTGCCGCCGATATACATGCCGGGGCGCTTGCGCACCGGCTCCAGCCCCTCCAGCACCTCGATCGAGGCGGCGGAATAGCTGTCGGCGGCGCGGTTGGCGCCGGAAAGAAGATCGTCGGACATGGGATGCTCGTGGCTTATGCGCTTTGCGCGGGTTTGCCATGCCGGGCCCCGCCGGGGCAAGGGCGGCGGCTCATTCGGGCTCGGCCATTCGTTCCCGCCACATCTTCTGGAACGCCGGGCGCGCCTGACAGTCGGCCAGCCACGCCTGCACCGCCGGGAACTGTTCCATCAGCGGGCCATAGCCCTGCGCGTAACGGAGGATTTCCGCCACATTCAGGTCGGCCACGGTGAAGCGGCCGCCGACCAGATTGCGATGCGTGGCCAGATGATCCTCCAGCACCTTCATGGGCCGGATCAGCCGTTCGGCGGCCTCGGCGACAAGTGCCGCATCCTCGCCCGGTTGCGCCTGTCCGCGCCCGTGCAGGAACAGCAGCGTCAGCGCGTCGGGCTCGATCGCGGTGGCGGCACGGAAGGACCATTGCATCATCAGCGCGTCCTCGGCCAGGTCGCGCGGGGCGAGCGGGCCGCCATGCTTGCGCGCCAGATACAGCGTGCAGGCCAACGCTTCCGACAGGACCAGCCCGTCATCCTCGATCACCGGGATCGCGCCCGCGGGCGACAGCGCCAGGAACGCGGGCGAATGGGTGTTCAGGGGCGCATCGGCCGCGTCGGGCCAAGGCAGGCGATAAGCCTGGATCACCGGCACCTGCCGGAAGGGCAGGTCCAGTTCGTGGCACAGCCAGACGATGCGCGAGGCGCGGGAACGGGTAACGCCGTGAATGGTCAGCATGGGGGTTCTTTCGGGATGTGGGGTTCGGGTCCGGCGCAGGCAAGCCCGGATCGGGCGCGCAGGCAACGGCGAAAAAGGACCACGCCGGTTTGCGGATCTTGCCGCCCCGCAGCGTCCTGCGGGGCCCACGACGTTGCGGCGGGCGTGAAAGGAAACTGTCACAAAGGCTTGTTCGGGTGCTTTCCATCGCCGCACCGCGCGCCTAAACGGGACGGAAAGGGTGGATGACCCGCCGCAACCCAGGAATGCGATGCCCGCAGCCACGACCCCCCGCATCATCACCACCACCGACGAATTCGCGGCCTTCTGCGATCTCGCCAAGGCTCAACCCTATGTCACGCTGGACACCGAATTCCTGCGCGAACGGACCTATTATTCGAAACTGTGCCTGATCCAGATGGCACTGCCGCCCGCCTCCGGCCCCAAGGCCGAAGGTGGCCCGGCCGTGCTGGTCGATCCGCTGTCGCCCGACCTGTCGCTGCAGCCGCTTTACGACCTGTTCCGCCACACCGGCACCGTCAAGGTGTTCCATGCCGCCCGTCAGGATCTGGAGATCTTCTTCCACGATGCAGGCGTCTTCCCGGCACCGCTGTTCGACACGCAGGTTGCCGCGATGGTCTGCGGCTTTGGCGAGCAGGCGAGTTACGAGACGCTGGTGAAACGCATCGCCCGCCAGCCGCTGGACAAGTCCTCGCGCTTCACCGACTGGTCGCGCCGCCCCCTGACCGAGGCGCAGGCCGAATATGCGCTGGCCGATGTGACGCATCTGCGCGCGATCTATGAATATCTGGCGGGGCAGCTGCAAAACACCGGCCGCGACCCTTGGGTGGCCGAGGAAGCGGCGGTGCTGGTCGATCCCGAAACCTATACCAGCCGCCCCGAGGATGCGTGGGAACGGGTGCGCACGCGCTCCGGCTCGCCCCGCTTCCTGGCGGTCGTGCGTGAACTGGCGCGGTTCCGGGAAACCTATGCCCAGACCCGCGACGTGCCCCGCGCGCGCGTGTTCAAGGACGATGCGCTGATCGAACTGGCCTCGACCCGGCCGCTGACCGAAGACGATCTGGGCAAGTCGCGCCTGCTTCTGCGCGAAGCGCGGCGCGGCGAGATCGCCCAGGGCATCCTGGCCGCCGTCAAGGCGGGGCTGGAAACCGCCGACCGGCCCCATCCCGGACGAGCCGGGCCGGCCCGTCAATGCGGCGCTGTCCGATCTGTTGCGCGTGCTGCTGAAGGCCAAGGCGGATGCGTCCGGGGTGGCGCCGCGGCTGATTGCGTCAAGCGCTGAACTGGATGCCCTTGCCGCGGGCGACCGCGACTTGGCCGCGCTGACCGGCTGGCGGGCCGAGGTGTTCGGCAACGATGCGCTGCGGCTTGTGCAGGGCCGGATCGCGCTGTCCGCATCGGGCGGGGCGGTCAGGGTCGTGCCGGTGGGCTGAGGAAAGGGTTCCTTCAGTCGCCGTCCCTGTCGTTGGAACCGGCGGGCTGATCGTTGCCGGATTCGGGCACGATCAGCCGCAGCAGCACCAGCACGATCATCGCAAGGAAAGTGACCAGCAGCGCCAGCTTGATATCGCCTGTCCCGCAGCACAGGCCGATGGCGCCGCACAGCCACATCGATGCGCCCGTGGTCACGCCCCGGACCGAACCGCCGTTGATGACGATGGACCCCGCTGCCAGGAACGCCACGCCCGAGGTTACTGCCTCCATCAGGCGCAGCGGATCAGCTTGCAGTCTGGTCGAGGGAGCGGAGGGGATGCTGGTCAGTTCCATCGCCACGATGGCGAAGGTGGCCGAGGCCAGCGCGATCAGCATATGCGTCCGCAGCCCCGCCGGGCGCTCGGCCGCCTCGCGGTCCAGCCCGATGACGCCGCCCAGCAGCAGCGCGGCCGCAAGCCGCACGACCGCCGTGGTCAGGGATACCGAATCAAGCCCGCTGGTGACTTCCTGCCACAGGTCCACGCCGCTCTCCTGTCCGTCATGCTCCTGTCACAAGGTTGGCGGGGGCGGGGATGGGGCGCAAGGGCCTGGGTGAATGGCCCCAGCGAACAGGGATCAGCCCTGCCGTGCGGCCTTCTCGGCCACGCCCGAGACCCCTTCGCGGCGGTCCAGTTCGGCCAGCACCTGATCCAGCGTCACATCGCGCGCGGCGAGCATGACCAGCAGGTGATAAAGCACGTCCGCCGCCTCGGCCGTCAGGCGGTCGCGGTCGCCGCGCACGGCCTCGATGATCGCCTCGACCGCTTCCTCGCCAAATTTCTCGGCGCATTTTTCCGGGCCCCTGGCCAGCAACTGGGCGGTCCAGCTTGACGCGGGGTCCGCGCCGCGCCGCGACTGGATCGTTGCGGCCAGCCTTTCCAGCGCGCTCACAGCCGCACCGGGATGCCGGCAGCGGCCATATGCGCCTTGGCCTGGGCAATTGTGTAAGTGCCGAAGTGAAAGATCGACGCCGCCAGCACCGCGGACGCATGGCCGTCGCGCACTCCTTCGACCAGATGGTCCAGCGTGCCGACCCCGCCCGAGGCGATCACGGGGATATCCACCGTATCGGCGATTGCGCGGGTCAGGGGAATGTTGAAGCCCGCGCGGGTGCCGTCGCGGTCCATGCTGGTCAACAGGATCTCGCCCGCGCCCTTGGCGGCGACGGTGCGGGCGAATTCGACCGCGTCGATGCCCGTGGGCTTGCGCCCCCCATGGGTGAATATTTCCCAGCGGTCCGGCGCGACCGTTCTGGCGTCGATGGCCACGACGATGCATTGCGACCCGAACCGGTCGGCGGCGCGGGTCACCACATCGGGATCGGCCACTGCGGCGGAGTTGAAGCTGACCTTGTCGGCACCGGCCAGCAGCAGGTCGCGAACGTCCTGCGCCGTGCGCACGCCGCCGCCCACGGTCAGGGGAATGAAGCACTGTTCCGCCGTGCGCGTCACCAGATCGAACATCGTGCCGCGGTTTTCATGGGTGGCGTTGATGTCGAGAAAGCACAACTCGTCCGCGCCGGCGGCGTCATAGGCGGCGGCGGCAGCCACGGGATCGCCTGCGTCCACCAGATCGACGAAATTGACGCCCTTGACGACCCGGCCATCGGCCACGTCAAGGCAGGGGATGATGCGGGTCTTGAGCATGGCCGCGTCATAGCGCGGCGCGGGCGGCTGCGAAAGGGGCTTTGCCCCTCGCCGCGCCTTCCGCGCGGCTCACCCCAGGGTATTTGGGCCAGAAAGAAGCCTTACCAGCGCAGGACGACGCTGCCCCAGCTCATCCCGCCGCCGATCGCCTCGATCACCACCACATCGCCTTCGGCGAAGCGGCCCTGGTCGTCGGCGACGGACAGCGCCAGCGGAATCGAGGCGGCCGAGGTGTTGCCGTGGTCGGCCACGGTCAGCACCACCTTGTCCATCGGCAGCTGCATTTTCTGCGCCGTGGCGGTGATGATGCGCAGATTGGCCTGATGCGGCACCAGCCAGTCCACATCGGCCGGCGTCAGACCGGCCTTGTCCAGCGCCCGGTGCGCGGTCCGGGCCAGCTTTTCGACCGCGTGGCGAAAGACCAGATTGCCCTGCATCCGCAGGAACCCGGCGGTGCCGGTCGTCCCTACGCCGCCGTCCACATACAGCAGGTCGCGCAAGGTGCCGTCGCTGTTCAGGTCGGTGGACAGGATGCCGCGGTCGTCGCTGGTGCCCTCGGCCTCGGCGCCTTCCAGCACCACCGCGCCCGCGCCGTCGCCGAACAGCACGCAGGTGCCCCGGTCGGTCCAGTCCATGATCCGGCTGAAGGTCTCGGACCCGATCACCAGCACGCGTCCGGCCTGTCCGGTGCGGATCAGCCCGTCGGCATTGGCCAGCGCAAAGACGAAGCCGGCGCAGACCGCCTGCATGTCATAGGCAAAGCCGCGCGTCATTCCCAGGCCCGCCTGCACCATCGTGGCGACCGACGGAAAGGTCAGGTCCGGGGTCGATGTCGCCACCACGATTGCGTCGATGTCGTCGGCCCGCAGGCCCGCATCGTCCAGCGCCGCCTGCGCGGCCTTGATCGCCATGTCGCTTGTCCGTTCGTCGTCGGCGGCGAAATGGCGCCGCTCGATCCCCGTGCGCGAGCGGATCCATTCGTCGGTGGTGTCCAGCCTGTCCTCGAACCAGCTGTTTTCGACGACGCGTTCGGGCAGGTAATGACCGGTGCCGCGGATGACCGAACGCTGCATCATTTGCTTTCCTCTGCAACGGCCGGGGCAGGGGCCGCCGCAGCCTGTTCGACGGCCTGCGCCACGCGCGCGGCCAGCCGGTCCTGAAATCCCGACCGGGCCAGCTGGAACGCCAGCTTGATCGCCGCCGAGACGCCCGTCTCGTCCGCCGATCCGTGCGATTTCACCACCGTCCCGTTCAGGCCCAGGAACACGCCCCCGTTCACACGCCGGGGGTCGATGCGCTTCTGCAGGCGCTTGAGCGAGGTCATCGCAAGGAGGGCCGCGAATTTGGACATGACCGAATTGGCAAAGGCATCCTTCAGGAAGTCGCCGACCAGCCTGGCCGTCCCTTCGCCCGTCTTCAACGCGATGTTGCCGGTAAAGCCGTCGGTGACGATCACATCCGCGCGCGCGCCCATCAGATCGCCCCCCTCGACGAAGCCGACATAATCGAAGCCGCCCTCGGCCGCCGCCGCGGAAATAAGATCCTGCGCCTGCTTCAGTTCGGCCCGGCCCTTGTGTTCCTCGGTTCCCACGTTCAGCAGGCCGACGCGCGGACGCTGCATCCCCATGCCGTTGCGGGCATAGGAGGCGCCCATCATCGCATATTGCAAAAGATCGGGCGCATCGGCGCGGATGTCGGCGCCCACGTCCAGGATGACGTTGAAGCCCGCCGGGTTGCGCGAGGGCCACAGGCAGGCGATGGCGGGACGGTTCACGCCCGGCAGCTTGCGCAGGCGGATCGTGGACAGCGCCATCAGCGCGCCGGTATTGCCGCAGCTGACTGCCGCGGTCGCCTCGCCCTTGCGGACCGATTCGATGGCCGACCACATGCTGGTGCCCTGGGCGCTGCGGATCACCTGGGCGGGCTTGTCGTTCATCGTGACCACGCCTTCGGCATGGCGGATGTCACAGCGCGCGGCCAAGTCCTTGCGCCTGCCGATCAGGCGGCGCAGCTCGGGTTCCGGGCCATGGACGATGAAGCGGATATCCGGGTTCTTTTCGGCACTGCGGGCAATGCCCGCCACCACCGCGGCCGGGCCACGATCACCGCCCATCGCATCCACCGAAATGACCACGGGATCGCCTGCGGGCGCGGGCTGCTGCCGGTCAGCGGAGGTGGGCGCCGGAGGCATCGGAACCAGCCGCCAGCCGGATCAGGCCGCGTCGTCGTCCAGGTCGATGTCGCTGGCCTGCGCCACGACTTCGCGGTCGGCATAATGGCCGCAGGACGGGCAGACGTGATGGGGGCGCTTCAGTTCGCCGCAGTTCGAACATTCGTTGGGATTGGCGGCGGACAGCGCGTCATGCGAACGGCGCATGTTGCGGCGGGACCGGGTGACTCGGTTCTGAGGGACGGCCATGGGACAACCTTCGATGGTGCAGGTGCGGCAGCGGTGCCGCCCGTGAAGTTTCGGATCGAACTGCGCAGATACGGCACATTTCCCTGTCCTGCAAGGCGAAAGGCGGCAAACCGTCAAGGTGGAGCGCCTGTGGAAAGGGGCAGCCCCGGCGCCGATGCGGGGGCTGCCCCGGCCTGGACCGGGCCTGGGCCGTTCTGGCCGGCCTCGCGCACGGGCCTTCGGCAGGATCGCGCGGGGGCCGATCCGGGGCCGCGGCCGACCCTCATTCGTCCTTGCGCGCCAGCAGATCGCCCAGTCCGGCAAAGGGGCGGCGCCTGTCCTCTTCCTCCTGTCCGGCCGCATTCTCGGGCAGTGCGGCATCGGCGCAACGGGGGTATTCCGGCACCGCCAGCGCCAGCGCCTCGACCAGGATCGCGCCCGCGTCGATGACCTGACCCAGAGGCTCGACCTCGTCGTCGGGCATCTCGACCTCGTCGCCCTCGGGCTGGGTGGCATGTGGAGAAAAGACCCGGCGCACGGATTCGTCGATCGCCGTCTCGACCGGCGCCAGGGTGATGACGCAGGGCTGGACCACCCGCGCGGTCAGCCGCCCGGTCAGTTCCCAGGCATCGTTCGCAACGGGCGCGATCTGGCCTTCGAAGGCTGCGGATTTCAGCGCGGACAGGTCCAGATCGGCGGCGATGCGGGCACGCGCGTCGGCATCCGGGCGCAGGGACAGGGGCGTGGGCCGGCGGGGGTTCAACTGTGCC
>CALLYR010000504.1 GCA_937859005.1 uncultured Paracoccus sp.
AGATGATCCGCGCCGACGAGATCGAAACCGCCTATGAGCGCATGTTGAAGGGCGACGTGAAGTATCGCTTCGTCATGGACATCGCGACGATGGGGGCCTGATCGATCAGGCCGCGGGCGGCGCTGGCGCCGACCGCGGGTCCGACAGGAAGGCAGCGGCTGAAAAGCGCCATGACGGCAGGCGCCCGATGGATCATCCCGTGCATTTCTGCCGCGCGATCCCCGGCCGCAACGGCATTTTCAGGCCGGCGCGCCATGCCCAATGACCCTGCCGCCGATCGGCCATGCCCGCTGCGCGATCACTGGCTCTGCGGTGCTTTCGGGATCACTCCGCCCGGCCTCTATTTCTCCATGACATAGCTGCCCGGCGCGTCCTCGAGCGGAGGGTGTTTCTTGCTGCCCGTCGCGGGCGGCGCGACCTTCTTGCCCGAGCGGGCGGAAAGCCAGGCCGTCCAGTCGGTCCACCAGCTGCCGTCGTGCCGGGTCGCGCCCTGAAGCCACTGTTCCGGGCTGTCGGCCGCTTCCTCCCTTTCCCAGGTCCAATAGGCGCCCTTGCCGCCCGGCGGATTGATGACCCCCGCGATATGGCCGCTGGAGGCGCGCACGAACCGCACGTCGCCGCCAAAAAGCTGCGTGATGCGCCAGGCTGCATCCCAGGGCACGATATGGTCCTTTTCGGCGCCCACCGCATAGCAGTCCTGCTCGATCCGGGCGAGATCGAGGGGCACGCCCTTCAGGGTGATCTTGCCGGGCTGGATGAGGTTGTTTTCGGCATAGGTGTTGCGCAGGTACCAGCTGTGCGCGGCGCGCGTCATCCTTGTGCCGTCGCTGTTCCAGTAGAGCAGATCGAAGGCGGGCGGCTTGTTGCCGAGCATATAGTTGTTGACCACATTGGCCCAGATGAGGTCATTCGAGCGCAACAGGCTGAACATGTTGGACATCTCGCGGCTGTCGAGATAGCCGCGGTCCATCATCTGCTGCTCGACAAGGTCGAGCCCCGGCTCGTCCATGAAGACGGCGGTGTCACCCACGCGCGAAAAGTCCTGGAGCGAGACCATGAAGCTCGCCGAGTTGATGCGCTGCTCGCCCTCGCCCCTGGCCGCGAGCATCGCAAGCGTCATCGTCAGAAGCGTGCCGCCGATGCAATAGCCCATGACGTTGACCGAGGGGCTGCCGGTGATTTCCCGCGCCACATCGCTGGCCTCGAGCAGGCCCAAATCCATGTAATCCTCGATGCCGATCCCGTCCATCGAGGCGTCGGGGTTCTTCCACGAGACCACGAACACGGTGAAGCCCTGATCCACCAGGTATTTCACCATGCTGTTCCTGGGCTGCATGTCGAGGATATAGAACTTGTTGATCCAGGGGGGCAGGATCAGCAGCGGCACCTGATGGACCCTTTTGGCCGTCGGCTCGTACTGGATGAGCTCGATCAGCCGGTTGCGATGGACCACCTTGCCAGGGGTGAGCGCGAGGTTGCGCCCCGGCGCGAAGGCTTCGGCATCGACCATGCTGAGCCGCCCGGCGGTGATGTCGGCCATGAGGTTCCTCGCCCCCGCCGCCATGCTGGCGCCGCCGGTCTCGATCGCCTTGCGCAGCGCGGCGGGGTTGGAAAGCAGCATCAGGGTCGGGCTCATCGCATCGACGAACTGGCGAAGGTGAAAGTTGACGCGCCGCCGCTCGGCCTCGCTCATGTCCTCTGCCCCGCTCTGCTCCAGCAGCCAGTCCGAGGCGAGGAGATAGACTTCCATGAGGGTGCGATAGGCGGGATTCGAATGCCATTCGGGCGCGGCAAAGCGCTTGTCCGCCGGGGCGGGGGCAGGGGCCTTTTCCTGCGGGGTCTGCTCCAGGCCCAGCCAGCGCTGCCCCGCCTCCTGCCAGATATTCGCGGCCGAGCGCCACACGTCCTGATTGAATTCCATGATGGACACAGCCGTCCTGGGCCGGGAAAGCGAGTGAAGCCAGACGACGCGCAGGGCGCGGGCAATCTCTGCCCAGTCGAGCGGGATGACATCGCGCAGGGGATTGGCATTCCACATCTGGTCGATCGAGCGGAGCGCCGGATTCCGGGACAACATATCCTGAAGATGCTGGGTGCCGCCCGAGAATGATTCGGAAAGAGAAGTTCCGAATGAACCCTTCCAGGCATTTTCCGGGCCGGCTGCAGTCCCCGGCGGCGCAGAAAACTGGTCGATCCAGGAACTCCACATCTGCAGCAGCAGATCCGGCCCCGGCACATCTCCGCCCCCCGAGCCTGTGGAATTCACGGAATCTGCGGAATCTTTTTCTGCCATGGTGCTTCTCCCACGCTTGGATGCGGTGACCCGGCCTGCCTTCTCGGATACCGCGGACAGGGCGGCTCGGGATCGGAGTGTCTGGTCCATCTGGGTATGAGGTTAGGCGGCGGTGGCATGGGGCTGCAAGCGGCGTCTGTCCACGGCCTGCCGGTCGCGGCCCGCTTCTGCTCGGCCGAGGCGGCCCTTCCGCGGGCCAGGGGCCTGGACGGTGGAATACCGCTGCTCGCCGGTCCGGCGCAGGGCCGGTCCGCGCGGCAAGGCTTCGTCGGGAACCGGCGCCGCGATCCGCTCGTGCCGCCTCGGGAAATGCGGTTCGGGACGCGGCTGGACGAAAGGCCCCCGGCAGGCCGGACTCCGGGGCACATGATCCGCGCCGCGGCCCGGCGGCCCAGGCGCCGGGGCCGGCCGCGGCGCTGTTGACGGAAGGCTCGGGAAGGGTTGAAGTCTGATCTGCGCATGGGGGACCTGCGGCAGGACAAGGCCGGATCGGGCTTGCGCCTCTGCCCGCTTGCCATCGAGGGGAATGGATGATGCTGGATGATGTCGAACTCGGGCACCTGCGCCGCTGTGTCGAACTGGCGGCCGAGGCCCTGGAGGCTGGCGATGAGCCCTTCGGCTCGGTCCTCGTGGGAGAGGACGGCACGGTCCTTGCCGAGGACCGCAACCGCGTGGGCGGGGGCGACATGACGCGCCATCCGGAATTCGAGCTGGCCCGGTGGGCCGCCGTCCACATGACCCCGGAAGCACGGGCGAAGGCCACCGTCTTCACCTCGGGCGAACATTGCCCGATGTGCGCCGCCGCGCATGGCTGGGTCGGGCTGGGACGCATCGTCTATGCGACCTCGGCGCGGCAGCTGGAGGCGTGGCTTGCCGAACTGGGCGTTCCCCCTTTCCCCGTCCGGGCGTTGCCGATCGGCGAGATCGTCCCCGATGTGCAGGTAGAGGGGCCGGTGCCGGAACTTGCGGACCGGATGCGCGACTTGCACCGCCGCCGTCACGCGAAGCTCAAGGGATGACCGGAACGCGCGCCGGCGGAGGCACGAAAGCCCGGCTTGCCGCGCTTTCGCCCGCGTCGAACAGCGCCCGATGCTGCCGGGGCTGCAGGCGCAGATGCGGGTCGGGCGCCTGGACGCTGGCCCCCGGATGCGCCGCCGCCTGCCAGGGCCAGCGCGGATCGTAAAGGATCGTGCGCGCAAGCGCGACGAAATCGGCATCGCCCGTGCCGACGGTCGCCTCGGCCTGGTCATGGCCGGTGATAAGGCCCGGCGCGACCACGGGCATGGCCGTCGCCTGTTTCACGGCGCGCGCCAGCGGCGCCTGATGGCCGGGGCCGGCGGGGATCTGCTGGCGCGGGTCCAGCCCGCCGCTGGAGACATGGATCGCATCGCAGCCCCGCGCCTGAAGCTCATGCGCCAGCGCGACGGTCTGGCCGATGCCCCAGCCGCCGTCCACCCAGCCGGTGCCCGAGACCCGCACCGTCATCGGACGATCCGCGGGAAAGGCGTCCCTGACCGCGCCGAACAGCCGGGCGTCA
>CALLYR010000505.1 GCA_937859005.1 uncultured Paracoccus sp.
GGGGTTCGGCATCAGGTTGCGCGGGCCGAGGATTTTCCCCAGACGGCCGACCAGCGGCATCATGTCCGGGGTCGCGATGCAGCGGTCGAAGTCGATCTTGCCGCCCTGGATCGATTCCATCAGATCCTCGGCGCCCACGATGTCCGCACCGGCGGCGCGGGCCTCGTCGGCCTTGGGGCCGCGGGCGAAGACGGCGACGCGGACGTCCTTGCCGGTGCCGTTGGGCAGGGTCACGACGCCGCGCACCATCTGGTCGGCGTGGCGCGGATCGACGCCCAGGTTCATCGCGATCTCGACGGTTTCATCGAACTTGGCCGAGGCGGCGGACTTGACCAGCGCCACGGCGTCCTCGACGGCCAGATTCGCCTTGCCGGCGAATGCGGTGCGGGCGGCGGCCTTCTTCTTTGCCATTTTCGCCATGTCTCAGCCCTTCACTTCGATGCCGATGGAACGGGCCGAACCCAGAACGATCTGCATGGCGGCCTCGACGTCGTTCGCCGACAGATCCTTCATCTTCGCTTCCGCGATCTCGCGGACCTGCGCCGCCGTCACGGTGCCGGCCGTGGTCCGGCCCGGCTTGTCCGAACCCTTGGCGCGGTTGCGCTTGCCCACCGGCTTCAGGCCGGCGGCCTTCTTCAGCAGGAACGCCGCGGGCGGCGTCTTGATTTCGAAGGTGAACGACTTGTCGGCGTAATAGGTGATCACGGTCGGGGTCGGCGAGCCGGCCTCCATTTCCTGCGTGCGGGCGTTGAACGCCTTGCAGAACTCCATGATGTTGATCCCGCGCTGACCCAGCGCCGGTCCGATGGGCGGGGACGGGTTCGCCTGCCCCGCCTTCACTTGCAGCTTGAGGCTGCCGACGACTTTCTTGGCCATGTGGCCCTCTCCTTGTCATCACGCCCCCGCAGGGGCCGATCTAGCGGTGCGGCTCTCGCCTCCCGCGACACGTCACGAGGTCTTGGAGACCTGCGTGAATTCCAGTTCGACCGGCGTCGGCCGGCCGAAGATCGACACCGTGACCTTGATCCGGCTGGAGGCGTCGTCCACCTCCTCGACCATGCCGGAAAAGCCCTCGAACGGGCCATCGGTCACGCTCACCTTCTCGCCCACCTCGAACCGGATCAGGTTGCGCGGCGCCACCTCGCCTCCGCGCTCGCCGCTGCGGCTCAGCATCGCCTCGACCTCGTCGTCGCGCATCGGCATGGGCTTGCCTTGCGCCCCCAGGAACCCGGTGACGCGGTTGATCGAATTGACCAGGTGATAGGTGCGGTCCGACATGTCCATGTGGACCAGCACATAGCCGGGCATGAAGCGGCGTTCCGACGCCACCCTCTTGCCGCGGCGCATCTCGATCACTTCTTCGGTGGGGACCACCACGTCGTCGATCTGGTCCTCCAGACCCTTTTCGGCGACGGCCTGCCGGATCGCCTCGGCCACCTTCTTCTCGAAGTTGGACAGGACGCTGACCGAATACCAACGCTTTGCCATCGCCTGATCGTCCCCTGCATCACTCACCGAGGGCCGCATCCGGCCCGTTGCCATCCATGTCGCGCAAAAACCCGAACGGCGCGCATGACGAATCGATGCACGCCGGGCGCCGGACAGGTCGGGCGGGCATATCCGCCCTGCCGCGCGATTGCAAGCCTCAGCCGACCACGCGCAGGATGCCCGTCACCCCGAAGCGAATCAGCAGATCCACCACAAAGAAGAACAGGCTGAACACCATCGCCATGACGAACACCATGATCGTGGTCGTCACCACCTCGCGGCGGCCCGGCCAGGCGATCTTGGCGGCCTCGGCACGAACCTGGCTGATGAACTGGGCGGGGTTGGTCATGGGGGTCCCTTGCGTTGCCGCGGCTCAGATAATGGTCCCGCCCCGCAAACGCAAGGCCGCACGCCTGCCCGACAAGCCCGGCCTGCAGGTCAGCAGCCGTTGGCGATGCAGGCCACCATGCCGGCCCGGCCGGAAAGGGGATGAAGGATGGCGGCCGCCGAAGCTGCGCTTCAGGGAGTGCGCCCAGCCGGGTCAGCCGAAATCGGGCGTCTCGCCTGCGACGGCCTGCGCCAGCGATGTGCCTTCCAGCCGAAGGGCGGTGGCATCACGCACCGCGATCAGCACCGGCCGGATCTCGCAGGTCTCGATCGAGCGGCAGTCCGGGCATGGCCGGAACGCGGTCTGGCTGGCGCAGGGGGCCAGTGCCAGAGGGCCGCCCGTGGCACGCAGCACCTCGGCAAGGCTGATCCGGTCGGGGGCGCGGGCCAGCACATAGCCGCCCATGGGCCCGCGCTTGCCCACCACCAGCCCCCGCACCCTCAGCAGCGCCAGGATCTGCTCCAGGAACTTGTGCGGAATCCGCTCGGCCTCGGCGATTTCGGCCGTGGTGGCGCTGGCTCCCCGGCGCGC
>CALLYR010000506.1 GCA_937859005.1 uncultured Paracoccus sp.
ACGGACGCGAGGCCGCCGATTCCATCGCCGCGGAACTGGCCGGCCTTGGCCGCATGGCGGCGGAGTGATGGCCATGCACGATCGATGCACGCGCAATGCACGCCCGATGCATGTCGCCGCTGCCGCGCGAGCCGCGCGGGCTGCGATGCTGCGGAAAATGGGTCAGGGCCTGTGCCTGGTCATGGCGCTGGCGGGTGCGCCCGCGCTGGCTGCCGAATGGAAGCCTCCGCAGGGCTGCCGGCTGGAAATGACCGTCCAGCAACGGTCCTGCACCGTGGCGCAGCATTACCGCTGCGACGCGGATGCGCCGGGCGACCAGCGCGTGTCCTATTTCACCCGTGAGGGCGAGGTTTACCAATCCCGCATCGACGCGGAAACCCGCTGGATGGAAAGCACCTCGCTGGTCAGCGGCATCACCGACCGGCTGGAACCCGGTGCCGCCGACGACGCCAGCCTGAAAACCCTGCTGGCCACCGGCAGCGACGATTTCGATTTCTGGACCGTGTCGGACGACGGCGAACGGCTGCACCATGTCGGCCATGACGAGCTGACCGGCGAGACGGTCGAGATCGACGGCGTGCCCCTGGACCTGACCCGGTTCGAACTGCGCACCTTCGCCGAATCGGGCGACCTGCTGATCCACCGCACTGGCGGCCAGTTCGTCAGCCGCGCGCAGGGCCGGTTCTATGGCGGCGTCGAATCCGCCGCCGACTGGACCGGCGCGGCCGAGGAGACGAACGACACCCCCATGCGCTTTGTCCGGCCCGGCCAGCCCGGTTTCGGCTCCACCACCCCCGAATACGACTGCGACGTGCTGATGACGCAGCTTGACGACAGAAAGGCCATGCAATGATGGACTGGCAGCATCAGGAAGAAGCCCGCCGCGCATGGATGGCGGAACATTCGCTTTACCGGGCCGAGGATGAGCATTCGTCCTGCGGCGTGGGGCTGGTCGTCAACATCGACGGCCGCCCCAGCCGCCGGGTCGTGGAAAACGGCATCGACGCGCTGAAGGCGGTCTGGCACCGGGGGGCGGTCGATGCGGATGGCAAGACCGGCGACGGCGCGGGCATCCATGTGCAGATCCCGGTCCCGTTCTTCTATGACCAGGTGCGCCGCACGGGGCATGAACCCGACCGGGCCAAGCTGATCGCGGTGGGGCAGGTGTTCCTGCCGCGGACCGACTTTGCCGCGCAGGAACGCTGCCGCACCATCGTCGAATCCGAGGTGCTGCGGATGGGCCATTACATCTATGGCTGGCGGCACGTTCCGGTGAACACGTCCGTGCTGGGCGAAAAGGCCAATGCGACGCGCCCCGAGATCGAGCAGATCCTGATCCGCTGCGAAAAGGACATCGACCACGAGGCCTTCGAGCGCGAGCTTTACATCATCCGCCGCCGGATCGAGCGCGCGGCGGTCGCGGCGCAGATCGCGGGGATGTATCTCTGCACGCTGTCGTGCCGGTCGATCATCTACAAGGGGATGATGCTGGCCGAGCAGGTGTCCGTCTTCTATCCCGACCTGCAGGACGAGCGGTTTGAATCCGCCTTCGCCATCTATCACCAGCGTTACAGCACCAACACCTTCCCGCAGTGGTGGCTGGCGCAGCCGTTCCGCATGCTGGCCCACAACGGCGAGATCAACACGCTGAAGGGCAACCTCAACTGGCTGAAAAGCCACGAGATCCGCATGGCGTCCGCGACGTTCGGCGACATGGCCGAGGACATCAAGCCGATCGTGCCGGGGGGGTCCAGCGACTCGGCGGCGCTGGACGCGGTGTTCGAGGTGATGGTGCGGTCGGGCCGGTCCGCGCCGATGGTCAAGACGATCATGATCCCCGAGGCGTGGAGCAAGGCCACCACCGACATGCCCAAGGCATGGGCGGACATGTATGCCTATTGCAATTCCATCATGGAGCCTTGGGACGGCCCCGCGGCGCTGGCGATGACCGACGGGCGCTGGGTCTGCGGGGGGCTGGACCGCAACGGGCTGCGGCCGATGCGCTTTGTCGTGACCGCCGACAACATGCTGATCGCGGGGTCCGAGGTCGGCATGGTCCCGGTCGATGAATCGCGCGTGGTCGAAAAGGGCGCGCTGGGGCCGGGGCAGATGATCGCCGTCGACATGGTGGACGGCCGGCTTTATCACGACCGCGAGATCAAGGACCGCCTGTCCGGCAGCCAGCCCTTTGGCGACTGGGTGGAAAAGGTCGTCCAGCCGTCCGAGATGCTGGCCGACCTGCCCGAGCCCGTGACCTATGCGGGCGAGGAACTGCGCCGCCGCCAGATCGCCGCAGGCTATACCGTCGAGGAGATCGAGGCGGTGCTGGCCCCCATGGCCGAGGACGGCAAGGAGGCGCTGGCCAGCATGGGCGACGACACGCCCCCCGCGGTCCTGTCGGCGCAATACCGGCCGCTAAGCCATTTCTTCCGCCAGAACTTCAGCCAGGTCACGAACCCGCCCATCGATTCCCTGCGCGAAAGCCGGGTGATGAGCCTGAAGACCCGGTTCGGCAACCTCAAGAACGTGCTGGATGAAAGCTCCAAGCACACCGAGATCACCCTGCTGGAGACGCCGTTCCTGGCGAACGGCGAACTGGCCGAGGTGGTCGCCATGTTCGGCGATGCGGTGACCTGGATCGACTGCACCTTTGCCGATGGCGCGGGGCAGGATGCCTTGGCCGAAGGGCTGGCCCGCATCCGGGCCGAGGCCGA
Source organism: uncultured Paracoccus sp. (assembly GCA_937859005.1). GTDB lineage: Bacteria > Pseudomonadota > Alphaproteobacteria > Rhodobacterales > Rhodobacteraceae > Paracoccus. Next base: position 2,715 of record CALLYR010000506.1, read on the forward strand.
GGACGCGGTGCGGTCCGGCGCGGGCCAGATCGTGCTGACCGACGAGCATCAGGGTTCCGACCGGATCGGCCTGCCGATGATCCTTGCGACCAGCGCGGTCCATTCGTGGCTGACACGCAAGGGCTTGCGGACCTTCTGTTCGCTGAACGTGCGGTCCGCCGAATGCATTGATCCGCATTACGTCGCGGTGCTGATCGGCTGTGGGGCAACCACGGTGAACCCGTATCTGGCGCAGGATACCCTGGGCGAGCGGATCGAGCGCGGCTTGCTGAAGGGCAACCTGATCGAGGTCATGCGCAACTATCGCGACGCCATCGATCAGGGCCTGCTGAAGATCATGGCCAAGATGGGGATTTCGGTCCTGTCGTCCTATCGCGGCGGCCTGAACTTCGAGGCGGTGGGCCTGTCGCGCGCGATGGTCGCGGAATATTTTCCAGGGATGCAAAGCCGGATTTCCGGCATCGGACTGCACGGGCTGCAGGCCAAGCTGGAGGAGATCCACCACAAGGGCTGGCACGCGCCCGCGGCGGACCTGCTGCCCGTCGGCGGCTTCTACAAGGCGCGGCGGTCGGGCGAGAAGCACGCATGGGAAGCCAATACCATGCGCCTGCTGCAGGTCGCCTGCGAAAAGGCGTCCTATGAGGTGTGGAAACAGTTTTCATCCGCGATGCGGGCGAATCCGCCCATCCACATCCGCGACCTGCTGGACATCAAGCCGCTGGGCAAGCCGGTACCCATCGAGGAGGTGGAAAGCATCACCTCGATCCGCAAGCGGTTCGTGACGCCGGGGATGTCTCTGGGGGCGCTGTCGCCCGAGGCGCATATGACGCTGAACATCGCGATGAACCGGATCGGGGCGAAATCCGATTCCGGCGAGGGCGGCGAGGACCCGGCCCATCACGCGCCGCTGCCCAACGGCGACAACCCCAGTGCCAAGATCAAGCAGGTCGCCTCGGGCCGTTTCGGCGTCACCGCCGAATATCTGAACGCCTGCGAGGAGCTTGAGATCAAGGTCGCCCAGGGCGCCAAGCCCGGCGAGGGCGGGCAGTTGCCGGGCATGAAGGTCACGAGCCTGATCGCGCGGCTGCGCCATTCGACGCCGGGGGTCACGCTGATCTCGCCCCCGCCGCATCACGACATCTATTCCATCGAGGATCTGGCGCAGCTCATCTATGACCTGAAGCAGATCAACCCGCGCGCCCGGATCACGGTCAAGCTGGTCGCGGGGTCGGGCGTCGGCACCATCGCGGCGGGCGTGGCCAAGGCGAAAGCCGACATCATCCTGATTTCCGGCCACAACGGCGGCACCGGGGCCTCGCCTGCGACCTCGATCAAGTTCGCCGGCCTGCCGTGGGAGATGGGGCTGACCGAGGCGCATCAGGTGCTGGCGATGAACCGGCTGCGCGACCGCGTCACGCTGCGCACCGACGGGGGCTTGCGGACGGGCCGCGACGTGGTGATGGCGGCGATGATGGGGGCCGAGGAATACGGCATCGGCACCGCCGCGCTGATCGCCATGGGCTGCATCATGGTGCGCCAGTGCCAGTCGAACACCTGCCCCGTGGGCGTCTGCACGCAGGACGAACGGCTGCGCGCGATGTTCACCGGCAGCGCGGACAAGGTCGTGAATCTCATCACCTTCTATGCCCAGGAGGTGCGCGAGATCCTCGCCTCCATCGGCGCGCGGTCGATCGACGAGATCATCGGCCGGGCCGACCTGCTGACGCAGGTGTCGCGCGGCTCGGCGCATCTGGACGACCTGGACCTGAACCCGCTGCTGATTACCGTCGATGGTGCGGACCGGATCGTCTATGACCGCTCGCGCCCGCGCAACGCGGTGATGGACACGCTGGACGCCGAGATTGCCCGCGATGCCGCGCGGTTCTTCGATGACGGCGAGAAGATGCAGCTGTCCTATGCGGTCAGGAATACCCAGCGCACGGTGGGCACCCGCACCTCGTCCCTGATCGTGCAGAAATACGGGATGAAGAACAGGCTGCAGCCCGACCACCTGACGGTCCGCCTGACCGGATCGGCAGGGCAGTCGCTGGGGGCCTTCGCCGCGCCGGGGCTGAAGATCGAGGTCACGGGCGATGCCAACGATTACGTCGGCAAGGGCCTCTCGGGCGGCATCATCGTGGTCAAGCCCCCGATGGGCAGCCCGCTGGTGGCGGCCGAGAACACGATCATCGGCAACACGGTCCTTTATGGCGCGACCGCCGGGCACCTGTTCGCCGCGGGGCGGGCGGGGGAACGCTTCGCGGTCCGCAACTCGGGCGCGAAGGTGGTGGTCGAGGGCTGCGGCACCAACGGCTGCGAATACATGACCGGCGGGGTCGCCGTCATCCTGGGCCGCATCGGCGCCAACTTCGGCGCGGGCATGACCGGGGGGATGGCGTATCTGTATGACCCCGAGGGGCTGGCGCCGAAATACCTCAATGACGAAACCCTGGTTGCCTGCGCCGTCACCCATCCCCATTGGGAGACGCAGCTTCGCGGCCTGATCGAACGCCACGCGGTGGAAACCGGCTCGCGCCGGGCGCAGGACATCCTGTCGGGCTGGGAACGGGAGCGGGCGCATTTCCTGCAGCTCTGCCCGCGCGAGATGCTGCCGCATATCAGGCATCCGCTGGCCGAGACCGGCGATCTGGACGCGATCCCGGCGGAATGAGGCAAGGGGGCGGGCACGCCCCCTTTTCCGCATCCGCACACAAGCGTTTTGCTTGCCACGCACGACCGGGCGGCTGACATTGCCCGCGCAACTGCCACGAAGCCGGAACCGCGCCCCATGATCGTCATCCTTCGCCCCCGCAGCCTGTGGATGCTGGCCGGTGCCGTGCTGCTGGTCCTGCTGGCCTTCCGGCTGGGCGGAGTGCTGGTGCCCTTCGTGCTGGGCACGGCGCTGGCCTATTTCCTGGACCCGCTGGCCGACCGGCTGGAACGGCAGGGGTTCAGCCGCGCCTGGGCCACGGCGATCATCGGTCTGGTGCTGGCCTCGGCGGTGATCGCGGCGGCGCTGTGGCTGCTGCCCGCGCTGCTGGGCCAGCTGCGCCAGATGGTCGAGGCCATGCCGGGCGCCGTCCGGCAACTGTTCGATTTCCTGAACGAACGCTTCCCCGAGATGATGGAGGATGGGGGCTTCCTGCGCCAGATCATCACCGATGTGGTCGAACGTATCCGCGTGACCATGCTGATGATGCTGGGGGGCACGCTGACCACGGTGTTCAATGCGATGGGGGTCATCTTCGTCATCATCGCCACGCCCACGGTCGCGCTGTACATGCTGTATGACTGGGACCGGATCGTGGCGGGCGTCGACAAGCGCCTGCCCCCCGGCAGGGCGCCGGAAATCCGGGACATCGCGCGCAAGATCGACGACGTGCTGACCGGATTCGTGCGCGGACAGATCATCGTCGGCTCGCTGCTGGCGACCTTCTATTCGGTCGTGCTGATGGCGCTGGGGCTGAATTACGGCCTGCTGATCGGCATCGCCTCGGGGCTGCTGAACTTCATCCCCTATCTGGGGTCGTTCTCGGGATTCATCCTGGCGACCGGGGTCGCGCTGGTCCAGTTCTGGGGCGACTGGTGGCGGATCGCGCTGGTCGGAATCGTCTTCGTCTTCGGGCAGGTCGTCGAGGGCAATTTCATCACCCCCCGCATCGTCGGCGATTCCGTCAAGCTGCATCCGGTCTGGCTGCTGCTGGCGCTGGCGGTGGGGGGCGCGCTGTTCGGATTCGCCGGGCTGCTGCTGGCGGTGCCGATCGCGGCGGCGCTGGGGGTGGTGGTGCGCCGGTTCGATGCGGCCTGGCGCGCGCGGCTGGCCCGGCTGACCGGGCGGGCGGACTGACATCTTTCGCGGGAACGTGCCGGGGCCGCCTGCGTTCGGGGGGAACTGCTTTCCAGACCCGAGGTCCCGATGTCCAGCAAATCCAAGGAAAAGACCGATCCCGTCATTCCGCCCCATCGTTCGGGCGCGCTCGAACACCCCGACCTGCCGCTGAACCCCTATTCCGACAAGGAACAGCCCTGGCCAGGGCTGGCCGAAAAGATGAAGCCTCAGCCCGATCATGGCGAGAAAAGCTACAAGGGCAGCGGGCGGCTGACGGGCAAGCGCGCGCTGATCACCGGCGGCGACAGCGGGATCGGCCGGGCGGCGGCGATCGCCTTCGCGCGCGAAGGCGCGGATGTGGCGATCAACTATCACCCGCACGAGGAAGAGGACGCGCAGAGCGTCATCGGGCTGATCGAGGCCGAGGGCCGCAAGGCCATGGCCCTGCCGGCCGACCTGCGCGACGAACAGGCCGCGCGCAAGGTCGTGGACGATGCGATCAAGGGACTGGGAGGCCTGGAGGTCCTGGTCCTGAACGCGGGCCGGCAGCAGGTCTGCGACAAGATCGAGGAACTCGACCCGGCGGAGTTCGACGCCACCTTCAAGACCAATGTCTATGCGCCCTTCTGGATGGTCCAGCAGGCGATTCCATCGCTGAAGAAAGGCGCGTCGATCATCCTTACCTCGTCGATACAGGCATTCTCGCCGTCCTCGCATCTGCTTCATTATGCCATGACCAAGGCCGCCGACCGGGCCTTTGCCCAGGGGCTGGCCAAGCAGCTTGCGTCCAGGGGCATCCGTGCGAATGCCGTGGCGCCCGGCCCGTTCTGGACCGCGCTGCAGGTGAGCGGCGGCCAGTTCAGGGAGGACCTGCCCGAATTCGGCGCAGACAGTCCGCTGGGCCGCGCGGGCCAGCCGGTCGAGATCGCGCCCATCTATGTCCTGCTGGCCAGCGACGAGGCCAGCTATATCACCGGCGAGGTCTATGCCGCGACCGGCGGCAGCGGCACCTGACCCGGACGCCGGGCGCGGGCATGGGGTTCCGCGCCCGGTCCTTTGCGCAACGC
>CALLYR010000507.1 GCA_937859005.1 uncultured Paracoccus sp.
CGTCGGCGTCCCCTGAAGCCCCCAGGCCCGCATCGTCGCTGGCAGCGGCCCGTCCTCGCCCGGGCGGTCGACGCCGACCGGAAAGGCGATGCGGTATTCCGACAGGAAGGCCCCCAGCGCGACCGGGGTCATCGCCTCGTGATGCTCGAACACCGTATGCAGCCCGATCACCGCCAGGTCGGCCATGCGCATGGCGTGCAGCTGCTGCATCTGCGGCAGCGACCGGCCGACGCAGCCGGGGCAGAGCATCTGGAAGCAATGGATCGCCACCACCCTGCCGCGCAAGGCCGCCAGCGTCAGCGGCGGGCTGTTGAACCATCGGGCAATGTCGGGTTCGGTCAGGGTGGTCATCGCGGCCTCTGCAAGCGGCAGGATCAGGGCCGGGACGGCCTGCGCAGGCTGCCCGTCCCGCCCGGCCAGCCTGTCCCGCGATGCGGCGCATGTGCAAGCCCGGTCATCGCGCCCGGACCGGGCGGCACGGCCCGGCGGCGTTGCCTTCCGGGGGCGGACGCGGATAGGATCGGGGCGGCGGCCCTGCGCCGCGAGGATGGCAGGCAACCGCACCCCGGACCCTGTCGAGACCGAGGGACGATCCAGTGACCGGCAAGACCCTGTTTGCCGCCTTATCGTTCGGTCCTCATCACCGGCGCCTCCAGCGGCATCGGCGCCGCCACCGCCCGCCTCGCGGCCGAACGCGGCTGGCGCGTGGGCCTGTTCGCCCGGCGCGAGGACCGGCTGCGCGCCCTCGTGGCCGAACTGGGGGAAGCGCGCGCCCTGGCGCTGCCGGGCGATGTCACGCGCCTTGCCGACCAGCAGGATGCGCTGGACCGCCTGTCGGATGCCTTCGGCCCCATCCATGCCGCCTTCGCCAATGCCGGGCGCGGCCTCGATGCCCCCGGCACCGAGAACGGCGACCCCGAGGAATGGCAGGATCTCGTCCGGATCAACATCCTGGGCGTCCTGTTCACCGCCAGGGCCGCCCTGCCCTTCCTGAAGAAAACCCAGGGCCATCTGCTGATGACCGGCTCGGCCGCCGGGCGGGTGCATCTCAGGGGCTCGGTCTATGGCGCCTCGAAATGGTTCGTCCACGGCTATGGCGGCAACCTGGCCGAGGAGATGCGCGACTGGGGCGGGCGCTGCACCGTCATCGCGCCGGGCATGGTCAACACCTATTTCTTCGACGAGGCCAAACCCG
>CALLYR010000508.1 GCA_937859005.1 uncultured Paracoccus sp.
CCAGCACCGGCACCGGCTGCGCGGCCAGCGCCCGGCGGGTCTTTTCGGCCAGCACATCCGTCACCGCCCGCTGGAAGGCCGCGCAGATGTCGGCGCGGACCGCCACGCGCAGGCCGCCGTCGGTCGTCACGGCATCGTCCCGCGCGAGCAGAACGGCGGTCTTCAGCCCCGAAAAGCTGAGGTCGCAGCCGGGGCGGTCCAGCAGCGGGCGGGGCAGCGGGATACGCATCGGGTCGCCTGCTGCGGCCTCGGCCTCGACGGCGGGGCCGCCGGGCTGGGGCAGGCCCAGAAGTTTCGCCACCTTGTCGAAGGCCTCGCCCGGCGCGTCGTCGATGGTGCCGCCAAGGCGGGTAAAGTCCTCCGGCCCGTCCACCCGCAGAAACTGGCAATGCCCGCCCGAGACCAGCAGCATCAGATAGGGGAACGCCACCCCGTCCGTCAGCCGCGGGGTCAGCGCGTGCCCCGCCAGATGATTGACGCCGACCAGCGGCAGGCCGGTGCCCGCGGCCAGCCCCTTGGCCAGCATCACCCCTGCCATGACGCCCCCGATCAGCCCCGGCCCGGCCGTCACCGCGATGCCGTCCAGATCGCGCAAGGTGACGTCCGCCTGCGACAGCGCCTCCTCGACGCACAGGTCCAGCCGCTCGGCATGGGCGCGGGCGGCGATTTCCGGCACCACGCCGCCAAAGGCTGCGTGCAGCGCGTTCTGCCCCGCCACGACCGACGACAGGATCGTCCGGTCGTCCCGCACCACCGCGGCGGCGGTGTCGTCGCAACTGCTTTCGATGCCGAGGAAGGTCAGGCTCATGCTTGTGTCGGGGTCCGCTGCGGCCTAGGGGTTGGCGCAACTGCGTTAGCATCGGAGCCACGGAAACGCCATGCAGCCGCATCCGGTCCTGCTGATCACCCGCCCCGCGGCAGCGGCGCGACGCTTTGCCGCGCAGGCGGCGGGGCTGGGACTGGACTGCGTGATCGCGCCGCTGCTGCGGATCGACCCCATGGACCATGACCGCGCGGCGGCGGCAATGGCGCGGGGGCTGGTCTTCACATCCGAAAATGCGGTGCCCGCAGCAGGGCCGGGGCGGGGCCGCCCGGCGATCTGCGTGGGACCGCAGACGGCGGCGGCAGCGCGCGCAGCCGGATTCGACGTGACCGAGGGGCCGGGCGACGCCGCGCGGATGATGCCGCTGCTGCAGGATCTGGGCGAGGGCTGGCTGCATCTGCGGGGCGCGCATGTGGCCGCCGTGCTGCCTGTGCCGGGGATCGTCGTCTATGACCAGACCGCCCTGCCCCTGCCCGATGCGGCGCGTCAGGTGCTGGCGGGGAATGCACCGGTGATCCTGCCGCTGTTCTCGCCCCGCTCTGCCCGGCTGGCCGCAGCGGCGCTGGCAGGGGAACAGGTGCGTGCGCCGCTGTGGCTGGCGCCGATCAGCCCGGCTGCGGACGCCGTCTGGACCGGTCCGGCGGCGCGGCGGGCCGTTGCCTCCACCCCCGACGCGGCGGGGGTTCTGGGCGCCATCGCCGGCCTGACCGGGGCGGCACACTCGTCCGCGGCGACGGGTTGAGCCGCGCGATGCGCCCGTCTAGTGTGGCGCCGACCGGGACCCACGAACCCGGGCCGTCACATATCTTTGACCGACCGTGCGGCCCCGCCGGGCCGCTGACGCAGGGGACCGCCGCGCCATGACCACCGAATCCGATCCGACCGCTCCGGACTCGCCACGCAAGCCCCCTGCCGCCCCCGGCACCGTCCTGTCCGTGCGCGACGCCGGCCCGACGCCGCTGCCCGGTCCCGACGCGGCACCGGCCACCGAACCGGCCCCGTCCATCGATTCCACGCTGGTGGGCCAGGGGGGCGGCCTGCCTGCCGCCGCTCGCAAGGAGGAAACCGCCGCGGATGTCGATGGCACGGAGGAAAGCGGCAAGTCCGAACCGGTCTCGCCCTTT
>CALLYR010000509.1 GCA_937859005.1 uncultured Paracoccus sp.
GGCGGGGCTGGCGCCGAATCCGGAACGGGGGGAGGCGAGGTCCAGCGCATGTCCCACCGCGCTCGCCATGTCGGTAAAGCGGATGCGCCCGGCGATGAAATCATCGAGCGCCTGTTCCTTGGCGGCGTTGAAGACCGCCCCCGCAGCCCCGCCCTGCGCGATCACCTGCCGCGCCAGCAGCAGCGCGGGCCAGCGATCCTCGCAGGGCGCGCGGAAGGTCAGCCGCCCCAGCGCCGCCAGATCCAGCCGCGCCACCGGCAGCCGCTCTCTTCGGGGCCAGTGCAGCGCATGGCCGATGGCGTGCCGCATGTCGGGCGGACCCAGATGGGCCAGGGTGGCGCCGTCGGCATAGGTCACCATTGCATGAACGACGGATTCGGGATGCACCAGCACCTCGATCCGTTCGCCCGGAAGGCCAAAGAATTCATGCGCCTCGATCACTTCCAGCGCCTTGTTGAACATGGATGCGCTGTCGATGGTGATGCGCTGACCCATGTTCCAGTTCGGATGGTTCGATGCCTGGGCCACGGTCGCATGGGGCAGCCGTTCCAGCGGCCAGTCGCGGAAAGCCCCGCCGGATGCGGTGATCGTCACATGTTCGACCGCATCGAGATTCTGTCGGTCAAGGCATTGGAAGATTGCGGAATGTTCCGAATCGACCGGCAGGATGGTTGCACCCGCGCGGGCTGCGGTTCCCATCAGCAGCGGGCCGGCGGCAACCAGGCTTTCCTTGTTCGCCAGGGCCAGAACACCGCCGCGTTCCGCCACCCGCAACCCCGGTGCAAGCCCCGCCGCCCCCACGATCGCCGACAACGCCCAGTCCGCGGGCCGGTCCGCCGCATTCCTGACGGCGGATTCGCCGCCTGCGGTTTCGATCCCCGTGCCCGCCAGCGCCGCGCGCAGATCGGGCAATTGCCGTTCATCCGCGATCACCGCCAGTTCGGCCCGCAAGGCCCGCGCCATCTGCGCCAGCCGCGCCACGTTGCGTCCCCCGGTCAGCGCGACGGTGCGCCAGGCCGCAGGCCCGCCTGACCGCATCAGCAGATCGAACGCGCTT
>CALLYR010000510.1 GCA_937859005.1 uncultured Paracoccus sp.
GCGGATGCCCAGGTCGCGCACGCGCACGCCGTCCGCGGTCAGCGCGAACAGCGCGGGCGACAGCCGCGCCGCGCGGTCGGTATCGTCCAGGCCGGGCTTGAACGCAAAGAACAGCGCAATCGCGATCAGCACGACCGGCAGCACCACACGCAAGGCCTGCGTCGGCAGCGAGGTGACCAGCAGCGCCCCCAGCACGCCCGCGCCGAAGGCCAGTCCTGCCACGGGCAGTTGCGCGCGCAGATCGACCAGCCCCGCGCGGGCATAGCTGACGGCGGCGGTGGCCGAACCGAAGCTGCCCTGCACCTTGTTCGTGGCCAGCGCCTGATCGGGCGGCACCCCGGCCAGCATCAGCACCGGCAGGGTGATCAGCCCGCCGCCGCCCGCGATGGAATCGACGAATCCCGCGACGGATGCCGCAGCGGCCAGAAGGGCGATGGTATCCGGGCCCAGCATGGGCAGAACGCTCCTGCGGGGGCCGCGCGAAGGGTCAGTTCAGACCGTGCTGCAGGGGATAGCGGCCATCCTCGAAATCGCCGAACACCCCGGTCAGTTCGGGATGTTCCAGCGGCTCGCCCGAGACATCCGGCATCAGGTTCTGTTCCGAGACATAGGCCACGTAATACGTCGCCTCGGTTTCGGCATAGAGGTGATAATAGGGCTGGTCCTTCAAGGGACGGTTGCCTTCCGGGATGGACTGATACCATTCCTCGGTATTGGAAAACTGCGCATCGACATCGAAGACGACACCGCGGAACGGATGTTCCCGGTGCCGGACGATCTGACCGATGTTGTATTTCGCCGTTCGCATGGCGGATTCCCGTCCATCTGTCCGTAAGCCGGCCTGATAGCGGCAAGACCGTCAAAAGTCCACCAGTCGCGCGGCGATTGCGCGGATTTGCGGCAGATCGATCGATCAAACTCACGGCTCCGCACGGATCGGGACCGCCGTCATCGACATCTTGGCCGACCCTTCGGTCACCTGGCGGGCATGGGCCAGATAGATCAGGACCTGGTTCTTTTCATCATAGATGCGCCGCACCCGCAGCGACTTGAAGATCAGCGAGCGGGACTGGGAAAACACCTCCTCGCCCTTGGGGCCGCGGGCGATCTGGCCCAGCACCACGGGGCCGGTCCGGACGCATTCGATGGCGCTGTTCGACGGGTCCTCGAACCAGTTGCCCTGGCTCAGCCGGTCCAGCACCGAGCGCGCGAAATAGGCGACATGGCAGGTGACGCCCTGCACCTGCGGGTCGTTGACGGATTCGATCACCACGTCGTTGCCGATCCAGTCCACGCCGATGCGCCCGACCTCTTCGGCGCCTGCAGGCATCCGGGTCAGCATCAGCGCGGCGATTGCCAGTGCCTTGATCTTCATGTTCTCTCTCTCCGGCAGGGCTTGGGGCGCAGGATGACGGGGCAGGCCGCCCCTGACAAGAACCGCCGCGGCGTCAGCAAGGGCGCGCTCGGCGCGGCTGCGGGATCAAGGGTTCGGGCCCGTCGTCGCCCAGCAGCCAGGCGCCTTCGGCATCCAGCCGCACGGCGCTGACCGGCCCCCCTTGGGCTGCGCCGCTGTCGATGTTCAGCCGGTTGCCGTAATGGGTCGCGCGCCTGACGGGGGTGTGGCCGTGGACCACCAGCACCCCGTGGTCGCGCGGATCGTCGAGGAAGGGCTTGCGCAGCCACATCAGGTCGTCCTCGATCTGCGCGCGCAGATCGACGCCGGGGCGGATGCCGGCATGGACGAACAGCGCAAGCGGGGTCAGATGCCAGGGCGGCAGCCCGGCCAGCCAGAGGGCATGATCTTGCGGCACCGCCCGCAGCGCCTGTTCGTGCAGGTCTTCGCAGGACAGGCTTTCCGCATTCTCGATGCCATAGGAGGCCAGCGTTTCCGCCGCGCCCACGTCGCGCCCGATCCAGGGATTCTGCTGCGCGGCGCGCGGCGCGATCCAGCGCGGATCTCGCAGGAACTGCGGCAGTTCGTGGTCGTGATTGCCCTTGACCACGATCCAGTCGCGCCCGGCGGCCTGTCCGTCCATCAGGAACTGCACCACGCCGCGGGAATCGGGGCCGCGGTCGATCAGGTCGCCTATATGAACGACCTGCGCATCCGCGCCGCCATCCGCCTTGACGCGCTCATGCGCGCGGCGGAGCCCGTCCAGATGCCCGTGAACATCCCCGATGGCATGGATCCGCATCCGCCGTTTCCTTCCATGAACAGGCCCCCGGCCAACGGATCGGCCGGGGGCGGGGTTCCTGCGCGCGCCCCTTCAGACCTCGAACCGCAGGGGGCGGACCTGTTCGAACTTGCCCGTGGCCATCAGGGCGGCGCGCACGTCCTCGCGCAGCGGCTCGTCCAGATAGGTGATGGCGATGGCCTCGCCCCCGCAGGCTGTCCGGCCCAGGGTGAAGTTTGCCATGTTCACGCCCAGGCCGCCCAGCGTCATGCCCAGCGTGCCGATCACGCCCGGCACGTCGCGGTTGCGGGTGTACATCATGTGCGCGCCGATCTCGGCATCGACATTGATGCCGCGGATCTGGATGAAGCGCGGCTTGCCGTCGCTGAAGACCGTCCCCGCGATCGACCGTTCCCGGTCGCCCGACACCATCGTGACCTTGACATAGCCGTCATAGACGCCGGACTTGTCCTGCGTGGTCGTGGCGATGTGGATGCCGCGTTCCTTGGCGATGACGGGGGCGGACACCATGTTCACATCGGGGTTCGCGGCCTTCATCACGCCCGCGATCACCGCGGCGTTCAGCGCGTTCAGGTTCATGGTCGAGGCGACGCCGTCGTAAAGGATGTTGACCGCCGTGATCGGCTCGTCCGTCATCTGGCCCACAAAGGCGCCGAGGTGCCCGGCCAGCTTGATCCAGGGCCCCATGACGGCGGCTTCCTCGGCCGTCACGCTGGGCATGTTCAGCGCGTTCTGCACCGCGCCGGTCAGCAGGTAATCGGCCATCTGCTCGGCCACCTGCAGGGCCACGTTCTCCTGCGCCTCGGTGGTCGAGGCGCCCAGATGCGGCGTCACGACGACGTTGGGCAGGTTGAACAGCGGGCTTTCGGTGGCAGGTTCGGTGGCGAACACATCCAGCGCCGCGCCCGCGACATGGCCCGATTTCAGCAGATCGGCCAGCGCCGCCTCGTCGATCAGCCCGCCGCGGGCGGCGTTGACGATGCGGACGCCGGGCTTTGTCCGGGCCAGGGTTTCCGCCGACAGGATGTTGCGGGTCTTGTCGGTCAGCGGCACGTGCAGGCTGATGAAATCGGCGCGATGCAGCAGCTCGTCCAGTTCGACCTTGGTGACGCCGATTTCCTTCGCGCGGTCCTCGGACAGGAAGGGATCATAGGCCAGCACCTTCATGTGCAGCCCCAGCGCGCGATTGGCGACGATGGAACCGATGTTGCCCGCCCCGATCAGGCCCAGCGTCTTGTTGAACAGTTCGACCCCCATGAAGCGGTTCTTTTCCCACTTGCCGGCATGGGTGCTGAACGACGCCTCGGGCAGTTGCCGCGCCACCGCGAACATCAGCGCAATGGCATGTTCGGCGGTGGTCACGCTGTTGCCGAAGGGCGTGTTCATCACGATCACGCCCTTTTTCGACGCGGCCGGAATGTCCACGTTGTCCACGCCGATGCCCGCGCGTCCGATGACCCTCAGCCGGGGGGCCTGTTCCAGCAGCTTCGCCGTGACCTTGGTGGCTGACCGGATCGCCAGCCCGTCATAGTCGCCGATGATCTCGGCCAGCTTTTCCTTGTCCTTGCCCAGATCGGGCATGTAGTCGACCTCGACTCCGCGGTCGCGGAAGATCTGGACGGCGGTTTCGCTCAGCGCGTCGGAAACCAGAACCTTGGGTGCCATGTGGGTTCGTCCCATGTGAAATGCGGGGAATGGTGCGCGAGGACACGCACCTTGTGGGAGGGATGGGGCAGGGTGCATGCCTGCACGCCCCACCTGCGTCACGCCTGCGCGGCGATCTCGGCGTTGAAAGCCCATTCGATCCAGGGCATCAGCGTCTGCACATCGGCGGTTTCCACCGTCGCGCCGCACCAGATCCGCAGGCCCGCCGGCGCATCACGATAGGCGCCCAGGTCGAAGCCCGCGCCCTCTTTCTCCAGCCGCTTCGCGACGGCCTTGGCAAAGGCGGCGGCATCCTTGATGCGCGCATCGGTAAAGCGCAGGCAGACCGAGGTGCAGGAGACCGTGGCCGGGTCCTCGGCCAGATTGGCGATCCAGTCGCGGCTTTCCACGAAATCCGCGACGGCCTTGGCATTGGCCTGCGACCGGGCGATCAGGCCGGACAGGCCGCCCACCGACTGCGCCCATTCCAGCGCCACGATGTAATCCTCGACGCACAGCATCGAGGGCGTGTTGATCGTCTCGCCGGTGAAGATGCCCTCGATCAGGCGGCCGCCCTTGGTCAGGCGGAAGATCTTGGGCAGAGGGCGGTCGGGGGTGAAGCTTTCCAGCCGTTCCACCGCGCGGGGCGACAGGATCAGGACGCCATGCGCGCCCTCGCCGCCCAGCACCTTCTGCCAGCTGAAGGTGACCACATCCAGCTTGTCGAAGGGCAGGTCCATCGCGAATGCCGCGCTGGTCGCGTCGCAGATGGTCAGCCCGGCGCGGTCCGCGGGGATCGCATCGCCATTCGGCAGGCGCACGCCGCTGGTCGTGCCGTTCCAGGTGAAGACGACATCCTTGTCGAAATCGACCTGCGCGAAATCGACGATCCTGCCGTAATCCGCCTTGCGGACAGTGGCATCGAGTTTCAGCTGCTTGACGGCATCCGTGACCCAGCCCTCGCCGAAGCTTTCCCAGGCCAGCATCTCGACCGGGCGCTGCCCCAGCATCGTCCACATCGCCATTTCGACCGCGCCGGTGTCCGAACCGGGAACGATGCCGATGCGATAGTCGGGGGGAACCTGCAGCACCTCGCGCGTCAGGTCGATCGCGCGGGCCAGCTTCGACTTGCCGATGGCGGCGCGGTGCGACCGCCCCAGCGGGGCGTCGGCCAGCATGTCCAGATTGTAACCGGGGATCTTGGCGCAGGGGCCCGAAGAAAAACGCGGATTCGCCGGCCGCGTCGCCGGGGTCGTCACATCGAGCATGGTTAGCCTTCCAGCTAAAAAGCGCCGCGTTGGGGCGGCGTGTCCCGCTGACGGGACTAGCGCAGGGCAGGGCGGTCGCGCAAGCGAATCTTGCGCCGGGGCGCAGGATTATTGCCGGACATGTCCCGGACGCAACAGGCGGGCAGCCCGCTGGCGCAGCGGCGCATTTGCCCCTAAGCGGGCGGCAGGTCTTGCCGTCACCGGAGTCGCCCATGTTCACCATCAGCATCCTTGCCGCGCCCGCGCGGGCCGATCTGGACGACGATACCGTCAGCGGCCTGAAGCGCCGCTGGCAGGGAGGCCATGCGCTGTGGCTGGACCCCGGCACCGCGGCCGAGTTTCCGGTGGCGGAACGCCCCGCCGATTTCGATGCGGCGTCCGATGAACTGGACGCGCGCGGCATCGACCTGGCAATCCAGCCGTCCGCCAACCGGCGCAAGGCGGTGCTGCTGGCCGACATGGATTCGACCATGATCCAGCAGGAATGCATCGACGAACTGGC
>CALLYR010000511.1 GCA_937859005.1 uncultured Paracoccus sp.
CTACTGGCGGGACGAGCGGCTGAGCGCGGGCGGCGAACCCGTCCCCTTCGGGCGCAACAACTCTGGCATCGGCGTGGGCGGGTCGACCCTGCATTACACCGCCTACACCCCGCGCGCGCAGCCGGACGATTTCCGTCTGCGGACCGAGTTCGGCGTGGGGCAGGACTGGCCGATCGGCTACGAGGATCTCGCCCCTTATTACGATGAACTTGAACACTTCCTGGGCGTGTCGGGTCCCGCCGATTACCCGTGGGGCCCGCCGCGCAGCAGCCCCTATCCGCTGCGCCCGCTGCCGCTGAACGGGCCTGCGCAACTGATGCAGCGCGGATGCGAGGCGCTCGGGCTGCGCACGGCGCCCGCAGCCAATGCGGCGCTCTCGGGCTCCTGGTACCAGGAGGGGGTGGGCTGGCGCGCCGCTTGCATCAACCGCGGCTTCTGCGAGGCGGGCTGCAATACGGGCGCGAAGGCCAGCATGGACGTGACCTACATCCCGCTTGCCGTCGGCCGCGGCGCCGAGGTGCGGGCGGAATGTTTCGCAACCGGCGTCGAACGCGACGGCGCGGGCCACATTATCGCCGTCGTCTATCGCCGCGCCGACGGGGCCGAGGAACGCCAGCGCTGCCGCGCGCTGATCCTTGCCGCCGGGGCCATCGAGACGCCGCGCTTCCTGCTGCTGAACGGGCTGGCGAACGCCAGCGGGCAGGTCGGACGCAACTTCATGGCGCATACGGGGATGCAGCTCTGGGGCTGCTTCCCCGAGGAGGTCCGGCCCTTCAAGGGCATCACCGGCAGCCTCATCAGCGAGGACACGCACCGGCCGAAGGACGCCGATTTCGCGGGCGGCTACCTGCTGCAGAGCATCGGCATCATGCCCGTGACCTATGCGGGCCATGTTGCCCGCGCGCGGGGCCTCTGGGGCAGGGCCCTGATGGAACACATGCGGGGCTACAATCATGCCGCAGGCATCAACATCCTCGGCGAATGCCTGCCCTATCCGGGGAACTACCTCGAACTCTCGGACGAGCCTGATGCGCGCGGCCTGCCGAAGCCGCGCATCCACTTCACCAATGGCGAGAACGAGAAGCGCCTGCATGCCCATGCCGAGGCGATGATGCGCGGCATCTGGATGGCGGCGGGCGGGCGTGATCTCTGGGCGGTTCCGCGCAACGCGCATACCATCGGTACCTGCCGCATGGGGACGGATGCGACGCGCGCCGTCGTGGATGCGGACGGCTGCGCCTTCGACGTGCCGAACCTTTGGATCTCGGACAACTCGACCTTCCCGAGCGCGCTATCCGTGAACCCCGCGCTCACCGTCATGGCGGTCGCGCTGCGCACCGCCGATCGGTTTCTCGAACATGCCAGACAGGGGGATATCTAGATGGCCGCAGACAGCTTTCTCGACATCATCGAGCGCGTGCGTGGCGACAGCGACGACCCGGGCGACAAGCACGGCGGGGCCATGGGCGAACACGGGCAGGGTATGCCGGATGGGAGCCCGCGCAATTTCATGTTCGCTACCGGCATCGAATGTTCCTATCCGACCATCGACAACGGCCGGACGCGCCGCGACGAGATGGAAGAATGCGGACATTACGACCGCTGGCAGGAGGATCTGGGCCTTGTGAGGGAACTGGGCCTGAGGGTGCTGCGCTATGGGCTCCCCTATTACAAGGTCCACCAAGGTCCGGGAAAATACGACTGGGAATTTGCCGATCAGGTCATGGCCGAGATGCAGCGGCTGGAGATCACGCCGATCATGGACCTGCTGCATTTCGGCGTCCCCGACTGGATCGGCAATTTCC
Source organism: uncultured Paracoccus sp. (assembly GCA_937859005.1). Lineage (GTDB taxonomy): Bacteria > Pseudomonadota > Alphaproteobacteria > Rhodobacterales > Rhodobacteraceae > Paracoccus. The sequence continues at coordinate 1,806 of CALLYR010000511.1, forward strand.
AGAACCCCGAGTTCCCGGTGCATTTCGCCGAATACGCCGCGGCCGTGGCCGAGCGCTATCCGTGGGTGCGCTACTACACCCCCGTGAACGAGATCTATGTGACGGCCCGCGTCAGCGGCAAGGACGGCCTGTGGAACGAGCAGCTCAAGACCGACGAGGGCTTCGTCACTGCGATGAAGCACCTGGTCGCCGGCAGCATCCTGGCCACGCACGAGATCGCCCGCTGCCGCCCGGACTGCGTGATCGTCCAAAGCGAAAGCGCCGAATACACGCACGAAGCCCGCGCGCTGCCCTCGCCCGAGATTGCGCTGCGCAACAAGCGCCGCTTCATCGCACTCGACCTGCTCTATGCCCATCCGCCCGATGCGGACATCTTCACGTATCTGATGGACAACGGCCTGACGCGGCGGGAATACGACTGGTTCATGCGCGGAGAGCCGCCCGGTTATCAGATTCTGGGCAATGATTATTACGGGCGCAACGAAAGGATCCTGTTGCCGAATGGCGAGACCTGCACGGGCGAGGATGTCTTCGGCTGGTACCTGACGACGCGCGCCTATTACGACCGCTACCGCAAGCCGGTGATGCACACCGAGACCAACCACTTCGACCCCGAGCGGGCCCGGACCTGGCTCTGGAAACAGTGGATCAACGTGCTGCGAATGCGCGCCGACGGGGTGCCGGTGCTGGGCTTCACCTGGTATTCGCTGACCGATCAGATCGACTGGGACAGCGAGCTGGCCGAGAAGCGGGGCAATGTGATCGCCTGCGGTCTTTATGACCTGGACCGCAAGCCGCGCCCGGTGGCGGAGGAATATCGCCGGTTACTCGAGGAGTTCGGTCAGATCACGATCGTTCCGCATGGCGAGATGTTCGAGATGACCGAGCGCCCGGCCCGGCTGAAGGTGGAGGTCTGAGCGATGACAGAGGCGACTCGGGCGATCACTGGCGAGATCCACGCCCAAAGTCCCGTCCCCTTGGGCAACGGGACCTTCACCCCCGATGGGCGGCTGATCGTCAGCCATCATCCGAGCTACGAGACCGATGAGCGGGTATCGGTCTTCACCGGCAGCGACACGCTGGCCCCGTTCCCGAACGTCGACTGGAACACGCCGCGCGAGGATTCCGAGGACTGGCTGGATGCCGTTCTCGGGATCCGCACGGATTCGCAGGGACGGGTGTGGATGCTCGACATGGGCACGCGCTCGTCCATTGCGCCCAAGTTCGTCGTCTGGGACTGCAAGGCCGACCGGCTGGACCGCGTACTGCGGCTGTCGTCCTCGGCCCTCGTCTCCTGCTCCGAGCCGAACGACTTCGTCCTCGATGAGCGGCGCGGCATCGCCTATATCTCGGACGAGGGCGCCGGCAAACATGGTGACGGCTCGGGCGCGGCGCTGATCGTCGTCGATACGGAGACGGGGGAGGCGCGGCGCCTGCTGGAGGGCAGGCTCGGCATCCGCTCCGACGACCGGCCGCTGATCATCGACGGCCGTGAACTGATCCGCACCGAAAAGGACGGGCGACGCATCCGCCAGCGGGTGGGGGTGGACGGCATCGCCATCGACCACGCGGGCGAGTGGCTCTACTTCTGCGCGCTGACCGGGCAGGCGGTCTGGAGACTGCGGACAGACGACCTGTGCGACACGAGTCTTGACGGCGACGCGCTGCAGCAGCGGATGGAGCGCTATGCCGAACGCCCCAACTCGGGCGGCATGTGGATGGACGAGGCGGGCGACCTCTATCTCACCGAGGTCGAGGCCGCTTCGATCGGCTGCATCCGCGCGGCGGACCGGCAGTATCGGCGCATCCTCACGCGCGATGACCTCTGCTGGCCCGACGATGTCATCCCCGGCCCCGACAACGCAATGTACATCATCGAAAGCAAGCTGCCCCAAGCGCCTTCGTTCAACGAAGGCAAGGATCGGAGGCAGCCCCCCTATGCCGTCATCCGCTTCCGGTCGGGGCACCGTTGACGGGGTATCCCTCATCCGCCGCACGCTGCGGCAACTTCGGCCGGGTGTCGGCGTCGGCTCGAAGGATGCTGCATCGCCGGAACGTTCCACGACGTGGTTTTCAGGAGAACGGAAATGACTTCCAACGCATCGGACGACCGCGGCCCTGATCTGACGCAGGGCGTGACGCTTGCCGATTTCGGCGGGCGCCCCCTCCTGCGCGGCCATGTCGGGGATGACGCCGTGGTGCTTGCGCGCGTGGGCGACGAGGTGATGGCGGTCGGCGCGTCCTGCACGCATTACGGCGGACCGCTCGACAAGGGCCTTGTCGTCGGGGACACGCTGCGCTGCCCGTGGCATCACGCCTGCTTTTCCCTGCGCAGCGGCGAGGCGGTGGGCGCGCCCGCCTTCGACCCGCTGCCCTGCTGGCAGGTCGAGCGCGAGGAGAGCGCATCACGGTGCCCGGGCAGATCACGCCCGCGCCGCAGCCGATGCGCGCGACGGTGGCCGAGCCGCCCGAGCGGGTCGTGATCGTCGGCGGCGGGGCGGCGGGCCGAGATGCTGCGCCGGCGCGGCTACCAGGGCGCGCTGGCGATCCTCAGCGACGACCCCGACCTGCCCTGCGACCGGCCCAACCTGTCCAAGGACTTCCTGGCCGGCAAGGTGCCAGAAAAATGGATTCCGCTGAAGTCACGCAAGTTCTACGAGAGGCGCGACATCGACCTCCAGCTCGGCACGCGGGTCGAGTGGATCGACACTGACGGCCGCATCGTCCGGACTGCAGATGGACGCGAGTTCCCCTTCGACCGCCTGCTGCTGGCCACGGGCGCCGAGCCCGTCCGCCTGCCGATCCCCGGCGCGGATCAGGACCACGTCCGCACCTTGCGCAGCTTCGCCGACAGCCGCGCCATCATCGCGCGCGCGGAACAGGCGAAGACGGCGGTCGTGCTGGGGTCGGGCTTCATCGGGCTGGAGGTCGCGGCGGCGCTGTGCAAGCGCGGGCTCAAGGTGCATGTGATCTCGCGCGACGAGCGGCCGCTGGAGAAGGTGCTTGGCCCCGAACTGGGCGATTTTATCCGCCAGCTGCATGAGGAGAAGGGCGAGGTCTTCCACATGAAGAACTCGATCGCGTGCGTCGGCGCGGGCGAGGTGACGCTGGACGACGGCAGCCGGATTCCTGCCGATCTCGTCATTCTGGGGGTGGGCGTGAAACCGCGCGTGTCGCTGGCCGAGGGGGCGGGGCTGAAGGTCGATCACGGCGTGATCGTGGACGAACATCTGGAAACCGGCGCGCCCGGCATCTTCGCGGCGGGCGACATCGCCCGCTGGCCCGACGCGATCAGCGGCGAGACTCAGCGCATCGAGCACTGGGTCGTGGCCGAGCGGCAGGGGCAGACGGTGGCCGAGAACATGCTCGGCGCGCGCCAGCCCTATCGCGACGTGCTCTTCTGCTGGAGCGCGCATCACGGCGTCTCGATCCGCTATGTCGGCCATGCGCAAGGCTGGGACGCACTGGAGATTGACGGCGATATCGCCGCGCGCGACTGCCTGGTGCGCTACAGGAAAGACGGCCGGACCGCCGCCATCGCCGCGATCGGACGCGACCGGCAGGCGCTTGAATGCGAGGCCGAGATGGAGAGCGGACGGCGATGATGACGCGCGGAGGGAGGCGGCATCTCAATACCCCCGATAGGTTCCCATGAGTCGCCGTAGCGTTCCTATCGAACTTAGGTCTGCATCTCGCTGGAGTTAACGGCAAAGCGGAGCTGCCCCAGGAGAACATCGGATAATCACGCCAGATGTGACCTGCTCCCCGGGAGTTCCCTCGCTCTGATGTAGAGTCTGCCCAAGTTTAA
>CALLYR010000512.1 GCA_937859005.1 uncultured Paracoccus sp.
TGGATCGCGGGGGTCTGGCGCCAGCGGCGCTGCCCCTCGGCCAGGGCGGTCATCGCCTGCACCACCTGCACGGGCGTCAGCACGGCACCGCCCGCGACCGGCACCACCGCAGGCAGGGCGGCAGCGATGCTGTCCACCCCGCACAGCCCGCAACCCACCGGCCCCACCATGCTGCGCCGCCGTTCGGCCAGACCGGCGGCCAGACCGGGGCGCAGCCACAGCCGCGCCTCGAACGCAGGAACGCCCGGCAGGGCCGCGGGCGCAGGCACCGCCGCGGTTTCGACCGAGACCACGTCCTGCGGTCCTGCGATCAGCCCCTCGGTCAGGGCAAAGCCCAGCGCAAAGTCCTCCAGTTCATGCGGCGTCGCCATCAGGACCGCCTGCGAGGCGCCGTCGATCACGATGGCGACCGCGGCTTCCTCGGGCATCCGGGCGGGACGGGATTCCGCTTGTCCCAGCCAGCCCCCGTCCCGCCAGCGCCGCAGGGGACCGGCCCCCGCCGCGCATTCGCTGTCCGCCTCGGACACGCCCTACTCCGCCGCGGGCAGGATGCGGCGGGCCATTTCGGCATGGGCGCGATACTGTTCCTGCCATTCGGAGGGGCCGTTCGACAGGCTGACCTGCACCGCCGTCACCTTGAATTCGGGACAGTTCGTGGCCCAGTCGGAATTGTCGGTCGTGACCACGTTCGCCTGGGTATCAGGGTGATGGAAGGTCATGTAGACCACCCCCGGCGCCACCCGTTCGGTGACATGCGCCCGCAGCGTCGTTTCCCCCGCGCGCGAGGCAAGGCGGACATGATCGCCCGGATTGATGCCGCGGTTCTCGGCATCCGAGGGGTGGATTTCCAGCACATCCTCGTCATGCCAGACGATATTGTCGGTCCGCCGGGTCTGGGCGCCGACGTTGTACTGCGTCAGCGTCCGCCCCGTGGTCAGCAGCAGCGGGAAGCGCGCGCCGGTGCGTTCGTCGGTGGGCACATATTCCGTATGGACGAACTTGCCCTTGCCGCGGACGAAGCCGTCCACATGCATGACCGGCGTGCCCAGCGGCGCTTTCGCGTTGCAGGGCCACTGGACGGACCCCTCGCGGTCCAGCAGGTCATAGGTGACGCCGGCAAAGCTGGGCGTGGTCAGCGCGATCTCCTCCATGATCTGCGAGGGATGGTCATAGGTCCATCCGCCGCCCAGCCGGTTGGCCAGCATCACGGTGATCTCCCAGTCCTCATACCCGTTCATGGGCGTCATCGCGCGGCGCACCATGTTGATGCGCCGTTCGGCATTGGTGAAGGTCCCGTTCTTTTCCAGGAAAGTCGAGCCCGGCAGGAACACATGGGCGTAATTCGAGGTCTCGTTCAGGAACAGGTCGTGGACGATCAGGATGTCCAAGCTTGCCAGCGCCGCCTGCACGTGGCTGGTGTCGGGGTCGGACTGCAGCACATCCTCGCCCTGGCAATACAGACCCCTGAACCGCCCCGCCGTCGCCGCGTCGAACATGTTGTTGATCCGCAGGCCCGGCTCGTCCGAGAGCGGCACGCCCCAGGCGCGCTCATAGATCTCGCGCGTCTCAGTGTCGGTGACATGGCGATAGCCGGGGTATTCGTGCGGGAACGACCCCATGTCGCACGAGCCCTGCACGTTGTTCTGCCCGCGCAGCGGATTCACCCCGGTCCCCGGCTTGCCGATGTTGCCGGTCATCATCGCCAGATTGGCGATCGCCATGACGGTCGTGGACCCCTGCGAATGTTCCGTCACCCCCAGCCCGTAATAGATGCTGGCGCGGGGCGCTGCGGCATAGGCGCGGGCGGCCTGCCGGATCAGGCCGGCGGGAACCTTGCTGGCCTGCTCCACCTGTTCGGGGCTGTGGCGCGGGTCCAGCAGGAACTCGCGATAGGCCAGGAACTCGTCCCAGTCGCAGCGTTCGCGGATGAAGGCCTCGTCATACAGCCCCTCGGCCGCGATCACATGCGCCATCGCGGTCAGCACCGCGACGTTGGTCCCCGGCATCAGCGGCAGGTGCCAGGCATCATGGCGGTGGGCGGTGTCCAGCAGGCCGATATGGCGCGGGTCCACGACGATCAGCTTCGCCCCCTCGCGCAGCCGCTTGCGCAGGCGCGAGGCAAAGACCGGATGTCCGTCCGTCGGGTTCGCCCCGATGACAAGCGCCAGATCCGTATCCTCGACCGAATCGAAGTCATGGGTGCCGGCCGAGGTGCCGAAGGTCGTCTTCAGCCCGTAACCCGTCGGCGAATGGCAGACGCGGGCGCAGGTGTCGGTGTTGTTGTTGCCGAAGACCGCGCGCGCCAGCTTCTGGACCAGATAGGTTTCCTCGTTCGTGCAGCGCGACGACGTGATGACCCCGACCGAATCCTTGCCATGCGCGGTTTGCGCCGCGCGCAGCCGGCCGGCCGCGAAATCCAGCGCCTCGTCCCAGGACACGACGCGCCACGGGTCGGTGTAATGATCGCGGATCATCGGATGCAGGATACGCTCGGCATGGGTCGCATAGCCCCAGGCAAAGCGCCCCTTGACGCAGGAATGGCCGTGGTTGGCCTTGCCCTCCTTGCTGGGCACCATCTTCACGACCGTCTCGCCCCGCATATGCGCGTCGAAGGAACAGCCGACCCCGCAATAGGCGCAGGTCGTCTTGACGATATGTTCAGGGGTGCCGATCTCGATGACCGTGTTCTCGACCAGCGATCCGGTCGGGCAGGCCTGCACGCAGGCGCCGCAGGACACGCAGTCCGAGGACAGGAAGCTGTCGGACGCCAGCCCCGCCGACACCCGGCTGTCGAAGCCCCGCCCCTCGATCGTCAGGGCGAAGGTGCCCTGCACCTCGTCGCAGGCCCGCACGCAGCGCGAACAGACGATGCACAGAGCCGGGTCGAAGGTGAAATAGGGGTTGGAATGGTCGGGCGCCCGGTATTCCGGGTTCGGCGCGCCGTCGTTTCGCGGCTGGACATGGTTCTTGCCGGCCTTGTAGCGGATCTCGCGCAGGCCCACCGCGCCGATCATGTCCTGCATTTCCGAATCGCCGGTGATCGGGCTGCCCAGCAGATCCTGCGGATGGTCGCTCAGGTAAAGCTCCATCACGCCGCGGCGGATGCGCGCGATCTCGTCGGTCTGGGTGTGGACGACCATGCCCTCGGCCACCGGCGTCGTGCAGGATGCGGGCGTGCCGCGCACCCCCTCGATCGCGACGACGCACAGCCGGCACGACCCGAAGGCCTCCAGATGGTCGGTCGCGCACAGCTTGGGCACGGTGATCCCGGCGATGGCCGCGGCCCGCATGACCGAGGTGCCGGCGGGGACGCTGACGGGCAGGCCGTCCACGGTCAGGGTCACGGTGATGTCCGACCTCACGGCGGGCGTGCCGAGATCGCGGTCGAACGGGATGATGAAGTCCTTCATTCCGCAGCCTCCATCCGGGGTTTCGCGCGCCCGGTGAAATCATCGGGGAAATGGGTCAGCGCCGACATGACCGGATAGGGCGCAAAGCCCCCCAGCGCGCAGAGGCTGCCCCATTTCATCGTGTTGCACAGATCGGTCAGGACCGGGATCGCCTCCGCATCGCCCGCGGCGATCCGGTCGATGGTCTCCACCCCCCGGACGGACCCGATCCGGCAGGGGGTGCATTTGCCGCAGGATTCGACGGCGCAGAACTCCATCGCAAAGCGCGCCAGTGCCAGCATGTCGGCGGTTTCGTCGAAGACGACGATGCCGGCATGGCCGACCAGCCCGTCCTTGCCCGCGAATTCCTCGTAACCGAAGGGCGTGTCGAACAGCGCGGGCGGGAAATAGGCACCCAGAGGGCCGCCCACCTGCACCGCCTTGACGGGGCGGCCGCTGGCGGTGCCGCCCGCGATGTCGTTCACGATCTTGCCCAAGGACAGGCCGAAGGGCACTTCGCACAGACCCCCGTGCTTCACATTGCCTGCGATCTGCAGCGGCATGGTGCCGCGCGACCGGCCGATGCCATGGGCGGCATAGGCTGCGGCCCCATTCGCCATGATCCACGGCACGGTGGCCAGCGACAGGACGTTGTTGACGACGGTGGGCCTGCCGAACAGCCCGTGCAGCGCCGGGATCGGCGGCTTGGCGCGGACAACGCCGCGCTTGCCTTCAAGGCTGTTGAGCAGGCTGGTTTCCTCGCCGCAGACATAGGCCCCGGCCCCGACCCGCACCTCCATGTCGAAGGCATGGGCGGACCCCAGCACCGAGGCGCCCAGAACCCCCTTGCCTCGCGCGATGCGGATCGCAGATTCCATTGCCCGGATCGCATCGGGATATTCGCTGCGGATATAGACATAGCCCTGCACGGCCCCCACGGCGATGCCGGCGATGGACATGCCCTCGATCAGGCAGAAGGGGTCGCCCTCCATCAGCATCCGGTCGGCGAAAGTGCCGCTGTCGCCCTCGTCGGCGTTGCAGACGATATATTTGCGGTCGGCCTGTGCCCTG
>CALLYR010000513.1 GCA_937859005.1 uncultured Paracoccus sp.
GGTGCCGATGGGGACCGCCACGACCGGCGCGCAGGGCGCGATGCCCAGCCGCGCGCGCCAGCGCAGCACATCGGCGCGGGTGGTCTGCGACACTGCCAGGATCAGGTCGGCATGAGTTAGCGCCACCATCAGCCGGCCCCGGAAGGCCGCAGGCTGACCCGCCCGCGTCCATTCGGGATGATCCAGCGGGATCGTGTCATGGATCAGCACCACCCGCCGCGCCCAGCCCAGATTGCGCCACAAGGGCGCGGTCAGGTTGCTGTGCCCGACGTTCAGATAGACGACGCCCCTTTCCGTCCCCGCGCCGGTCAGGGCGGTGCGTTCCAGCCCTGCCCCGCCCGGCCCCGCGCGCCGCACTGCCATGCGCGACAGCGCCGCTCCGGCCCGCGCCCGCGCGTCCACCCGCCCGCGCAGCCGCAGGATCAGCCCCGGCGGCGGCAGATCGTCCAGCACCCCCGCGGCCCAGCGCAGGAGCAGCGCCCCGGCTTCGACCGGCAACAGCATCTGCCGCCCCCGGATCCGGGCCAGCAGCAGATGCGGGCGGCCCTGCAAATGGGACAGCCACGCGGCCTCGACCCGGTCGATGCCGGTCAGCGGGCCACGCCCCAGCCGCGACAGCAGCCGGGTGACATCCAGGATGACGAAAGGCGCAGCCGGATCTTCCGGAAGATCAGCCGCCATACCCGCCGTTCTGGTGCCAGCGCCAGGCGTCGCCCACCATCACCGGCAGGGTGGACCGGCGCGGCTGCCAGCCCAGCACACGGCCCGCCTTTTCGCTGCCCGACACCAGCTTGACCGCATCGCCGCCGCGTCGCGGCCCATCCACCATCGGGACGGCGCGGTTGGTGACATGGCGCGAATGGTCGACCACCTCGCGCACGGAAAATCCGTTGCCGGTGCCAAGGCAGAACACCTCGGTCCCACCCGCCTGCGGGCCGTTGCCCGCGCGCAGCCAGTCCAGCCCCAGCACATGCGCATCGACCAGATCCATCACATGGACATAGTCGCGGATGCAGGTGCCGTCCGGGGTGGGATAGTCGGTGCCGTGGACGGTCAGCGCCGGGCGCCGCCCGTCGATGGCATCCAGGATCAGCGGGATCAGATGGGTCTCGGGCTGATGGAACTCGCCCACTTCGGCGTCGGGATCGGCGCCGGCCACGTTGAAATAGCGGAAGATCACCGACCGCAGCCCGTCGGACGCGCCGAAGTCGCGCAGCATGTCCTCGATCGCGCGCTTGGACGCGCCATAGCTGTTCAGGGGCTGCTGGGGCGTGTCCTCGTCCAGAATCACCCCGTCATGGTCGCCATAGGTCGCGCAGGTGGACGAAAAGACGAAATCGCGCACGTCTGCTGCCAGCGTCGCCTCGATCAGGGACAGACTGGCGCCGACATTGCCGCGCCAGTATTTCGCAGGCTCGCGCATCGCCTCGCCCACCTGGCTCAGCGCGGCGAAATGCATGACGGCCACCGGCCGATGCTGCGCAAACACCTCGTCCAGCCGCGTGCGGTCCATCAGCTCGCCCTGCTCGAAGGGGCCGAACTTCACCGCCTCGCGCCAGCCGGTGCACAGATTGTCATAGGTGACGGGCACATAGCCCGCCGCAGCCAAAGCCTTGCAGGCGTGCGAGCCGATATAGCCCGCCCCCCCGGTCACCAGAACCCTGTCGGCCATGGATTATTCCGCAGCCTTCTGCATCGCCAGCATGTCGTGCAGGAACTCGGCGAATTCGGCCCGCAGTTCCTCTCGCGCCAGGCCGAAGGCCACGGTGGCCTGCAGGAAGCCCGCCTTCGAGCCGCAATCGTAACGCTGGCCGCGGAATCGCAGCCCGAACACCGGGCGACCCTGATCGATCTCGTCGGCGATGGCGTCGGTCAACTGGATTTCCCCGCCCGCGCCCTGCTTGAGCTTGTTGAGGTTTTCCAGAACCGTCGGCGCCAGGATGTAACGCCCGATCACCGCCAGGTTCGAAGGCGGGTTTTCCTTGGGTTTCTCGACCATCCCCTTGGCGCGGACGATGGCGCCCATGTCCTCGGCCACGTCCAGCACGCCATAGGCGCTGGTCTTTTCAACCGGCACCTCCATCGTGGCGACCATGCTGCCGCCGGTCTCGGCATGAGCCTCGATCATCTGCTGCAGGCAGGGGGGCTTGCCCTGGATCACGTCGTCGGTCAGCACCACGGCAAAGGGTTCGTCGCCGATCAGCCGGCGCGCGCACCAGACCGCGTGGCCCAGCCCCATCGCCTTGTGCTGGCGGACATAGGCGATGGCGCCCGATTCCATGTTGGTCTGGCGCAGCAGCTCCAGAAGATCGGTCTTGCCGGCCTTGCGCAGGGTGTTTTCCAGCTCATGCGCGTGGTCGAAGTAATCCTCCAGCGCACCCTTGCCGCGCGAGGTGACGAAAATGAACTCCTCGATCCCCGCAGCCCGCGCCTCGTCGATGGCGTACTGGATCAGCGGACGGTCCACCAGCGTCATGATTTCCTTGGGAATGGACTTGGTGGCAGGAAGGAAGCGCGTGCCAAGCCCGGCCACGGGAAAGATCGCCTTGGTGACCTTGGGACTCATCAAACATACTCCGCATTGCAATCAATGACGGGCCGGCGCGAAGACCGGGCACCGCCACTTTTATTCCCCACGAGGGCCGAGTCCGCAAGCTGGCTGTCATTCAACTGGTTTAATCCTGCTGCCCTGCAGCAACAATCGGCCTGTCAGCGGCCCAGCGCAGGCAGCCGGGCGAATTCCCGTTCCACCCGCCATGCAAATCCCCAGCGCGCCAGCGGCGGATCGCCGG
>CALLYR010000514.1 GCA_937859005.1 uncultured Paracoccus sp.
GGGAAAGCCTGATGCGGCAGGACGACGTGGCCGCCGCCACCCGCGCCATTCTGGGGGCCGCATGACGCTGACGCATTTCGACGCCGCCGGTCAGGCCCATATGGTCGATGTGTCCGGCAAGGAACCCACCGCGCGCGAGGCGGTGGCCGAAGCGCTGGTCGTCATGTCGGCGGACACGCTGGCGCTGGCGCAGGGGGGTGCGGCCAAGGGCGACGTTCTGGGCGTGGCGCGGCTGGCCGGGATCATGGGGGCCAAACGCACCGCCGAGCTGATCCCGCTGTGCCATCCGCTGCCCTTGGACAAGGCGACGGTTGACCTGACCCCCGACCCCGCCCTGCCCGGCATCCGCATCACCGCGACCGCCCGCACGACGGGCCGCACCGGGGTCGAGATGGAGGCGCTGACCGCCGCCACGGTGGCCGCCCTGACCGTCTATGACATGCTCAAGGCCGCGCAGAAGGACATGCGGATCGAAGGCATCCGCCTGCTGCGAAAGACCGGCGGCAAGTCCGGCACCTTCGAGGCCGCGCCGTGATCGGGGTCGATCAGGCGCTGGATCTGGTGCTGGCGCTGGCGCCCGCGCCGCAGGAGGAGGCGGTAGCGCTGACGGATGCGCTGGACCGGGTGCTGCTGGAACCGGCGGCGGCCCGCATCACCCAGCCGCCCTTCGACGCGGCGGCGATGGACGGCTATGCCGTGCGCGCGGGCGATGGGGCGGGGCCGCTGCGCCTCGTGGGCGAGGCGGCCGCCGGAACCGGATGGACCGGCACGCTGGACCGGGGGCAGGCCGTCCGCATCTTTACCGGCGCGCCGGTGCCCGCGGGTGCCGACCGGGTGGTGATGCAGGAGCATGTGCGCCGCGAAGGTGATGCGATCCGCATCGAGGTGCCCTCGGACCGGGACAATATCCGCCTGAAGGGCAACGATTTTTCTGAAGGCGACACGCTGCCCGCGGGACGGCGGCTGACGCCCTATGACATCGCCCTGCTGGCGGCGATGAATGTGCCGCAGGTCACGGTTGCCCGCGCGCCCCGCGTGGCCGTTCTGGCGGGCGGCGACGAATTGGTGCGCCCCGGCGAGACGCCCGGCCCCGGCCAGATCGTCAGTTCGAACGATCTCGCCATCGCCGCGCTGGTGCGGCAGGCGGGCGGCATTCCCCACATCCTGCCGCTGGCCCGCGATACCGAGGACAGCCTGCGCGCGTCCTTTGCCGCGGCGGAGGGCGCGGATGTGCTGGTCACGATCGGCGGCGCCTCGGTCGGGGATCACGACCTGATCGCGCGGGTGGCCGCAGACATGGGGCTGGAACGCGCCTTTCACCGCATCGCCATGCGGCCGGGCAAGCCGCTGATGGCGGGGCGGCTGGGGGGCGCGGCGATGCTGGGACTGCCCGGCAATCCGGTATCGGCGATGGTCTGCGGGGTCCTGTTCCTGCAACCGCTGCTGCGCCGGATGCAGGGGGCCGATGCGGTCCGCCTGGTGCTGCACCGCGCCGCCCTGGGTTGCGACCTGAGACCGGAAGGCGACCGGCAGCACTATCTGCGCGCCCGCCTGTGCCAGGGTGAGGCGGGACCGATCATCACCCCTTTTGGCGATCAGGATTCCGCCCGGCTGCGGCTGCTGGCCGAGGCCGATGCACTGCTGGTGCGGCCTGCGAACGACCCCGCCCGCCGCGAGGGCGAGTTGGCCGAATATCTGCTGCTGCGGGCTTAACCGTTTTTTCATCCGAATCGGCCTAACCATTGACCGGAAAGGCCAACGTCGTTAGAACATACGACGAACATGGCCGTTGGCCGGGGGATGACCAGACATGCTGACCAGAAAACAGATCCAGTTGCTGGAATTCATCCAGGCGCGGATGGCCCGTGACGGGGTTCCGCCCTCGTTCGATGAAATGAAGCTGGCGCTCGATCTGCGCTCGAAATCGGGGATTCATCGTCTGGTGACCGCTTTGGAAGAACGGGGCTTCATCCGCCGCCTGCCCCATCGTGCCCGCGCGCTTGAAATCCTGCGCCTGCCCGAGGCGCTGACCCGCGGCACGGCCGCCGCTGCCGACCAGGCGGGAGATGACGATGCGGCCGGACCGGATGCGGGCTTTCAGCCGCGCGTGATCGCGGGCAACCGCCGCACGCCTGCGCCGCGCCCCCGCGGTGCCATGCCCGTCGTGGACAGCCCGGCGGTCGAACTGCCTGTGATGGGACGCATAGCCGCGGGAGTGCCGATCGAGGCGATTTCCGAGGTGTCGCACCACATCGCCGTCCCCGGATCGATGCTGACCGGGCGCGAACATCATTACGCGCTGGAGGTTCGGGGCGATTCGATGATCGAGGCCGGGATCAACGACGGCGACGTGGTGGTGATCCGCGAACAGGACCATGCCGACAACGGCGACATCGTCGTGGCGCTGGTCGAGGGAGCCGAGGCGACACTGAAGCGCTATCGCCGCCGCGGAGGCATGATCGCGCTGGAGGCCGCGAACGCCGCCTATGAAACCCGCGTCCTGCCCGAGGACAAGGTCCGCATCCAGGGCCGTCTCGTGGGCCTGATCCGCAGTTATTGAAGCAGGGGCGCCGGTGGGTGCTTCGCCCGGTGCGGCCCGGGCAGCGTTTCGAAACGTAGGCTGATGACCTGCAGGGCTTGGCTCCCCCGGCGAGGGCTTGGTCGTCCTTCAAGGGCAGCTTCGTCACTGCAGTCCAAGCCTCTCTACAGGCAGCCAGGCAAATTCATCAGCTCGGCAGAGACAACTTTCCTGTTCTCGGCCTTCCAGGTCAGAAACCAGTCGGTCCTGCAGGGAAAGCCCCCTTTGCTGCCTGTGTGCCGCCCCCCGGTCGCTGGTGATCCGAAACCTCAGCATGATTGCCCACGCGCGATAGTCGGCCTCAATCATCGGCAGGGGAGGCAGCAACTGTTCGCGCAGCAAAGCCTTATCCAACAGCATCGTTTCGATCGCGACGCCGAGATCGCACCCCCACTTCGCCACGACCAGCGCAAGCAGGCCGAGGACCAGAACCAGAACGATCAGGATGCGGCGTGCCATGGCAAGCACGCCTTCTGCGGGCTAGCGCACCGGCGGCGATCTCCGTTCGGCACTGATGCCCATCAGGTCAAAGAAATCCGGGGGGGCGCGGCCCAGCAACTCCTCGGCCAGGTCGCGGCCCATGTTCTTGCCGTCGCTGACCGCACCCTCGCGCTCGCCCCGGATCGACAGCGAGCCGTCGGGCAGCAGGATCTCGCCGCGCAGATGCAGCCGGTCGCCCGAAAGCTCGGCCAGACCGGCAATGGGGGTTTCGCAGGACCCGTCCAGCCGGCCCAGGAATGCCCGTTCCGCTTCGACGCGCAAGGTCGTCGGCAGATCGGAAATCGCCGCTAGCAGGCTCGCGGCCACGCTGTCGGACACACGCCGTTCCACCCCGATCGCGCCCTGCGCCACGGCGGGCAGCATGTCGGTTGTGTCGATCTCGCCGCGTACCACCTCCAGCATCCCCAGCCGCGTCAGCCCGGCCATGGCCAGGAAGGTCGCCTCGGCCACGCCCTCATCGAGCTTGCGCATCCGGGTCTGGACGTTGCCGCGGAACTCGACCAGCCGCAGGTCGGGGCGGCGGTTCATCAGTTGCGCCCGCCTGCGCAGGCTGGACGATCCGACCAGCGTGCCGGGCGGCAGCGCCGCGATCGAATCCCAGCGGCGGCTGACGAAGGCGTCCCGCACGTCCTGCCGCGGCAGGTAACAGTCGATGACCAGCCCCTCGGGCTGCAGCACCGGCATGTCCTTCATCGAATGGACGGCGATGTCGATGCTGTCGTCCAGCAGCGCGTCCTCGATCTCGCGCGTGAACAGGCCCTTGCCGCCGATTTCCTTCAGCGGACGGTCCAGCACACGGTCGCCCGTCGTCTTGATGACGACGATCTCGAAGGCCGCTTCAGGCAGGCCGTGGGCCGCCATCAGCCGGTCGCGGGTTTCATGGGCCTGCGCCAGCGCCAGGGCGGAACCGCGGGTGCCGATGCGCAACGGCCGGTCGGGAGTGGGATATGCGTCCATGCCGCACGGGTTAGCCCTCCGGGCGCGGCTTGACAACTGCCCCCCCCCTGCGATGAAGGGGACATGACCCCCGCATCCCTCCCCCGCCCGACCAAGACGATCCTGCGCGCCCTTGCGGGCGAGACGCTGCCCACGCCGCCGATCTGGATGATGCGGCAGGCGGGGCGCTATCTGCCCGAATACCGCGCGACTCGCGCGCAGGCGGGCGATTTCCTGTCGCTGTGCTACAATCCCGATCTCGCGGCCGAGGTGACGCTGCAGCCGATCCGCCGCTTCGGCTTCGACGCGGCGATCCTGTTTGCCGACATCCTGCTGATCCCGCAGGCATTGGGACAGGAT
>CALLYR010000515.1 GCA_937859005.1 uncultured Paracoccus sp.
CTATCCGGTGCTGGGCTGGATCGGGGTCGGGCTTTTCGCGCTGTTCACGCTGGCGGTGCTGGCGATGGCGGTGCGGGAATACGCGGCATGGGCGCGGTTCGGCCGGATCGACGCGATCCACCGCGAATCGGGCGCGGCGCTGGCGAAAGGCGATCTGACTGCTGCGCGCGCGGTGGTGGACCGGCTGGACGCGCTTTATGCCCGCCGCCCGGAAATGAAATGGGCGCGCACCAGCCTTGCCGAACGGCGGGGCGACGCCTTCGATGCGCAGACCCTGCTGTCCCTGGCCGAGGCCGAGCTGCTGGCCCCTCTCGACCAGCAGGCGCGCCGGGAAATCGAGGCTGCGGCCCGCACCGTCGCGGCAGTGACCGCGCTGGTTCCGCTGGCGCTGGCCGATGTGCTGGCGGCGCTGGCGGCAAATCTGCGGATGATCCGGCGGATGGCGGAAATCTATGGCGGGCGCGCGGGCGCGGTCGGAGGATGGCGGCTGGCGCGCACGGTCGTGACCCATCTGGTCGCCACCGGCGCGGTCGCGGCGGGCGACGACCTGATCCACACCGTTGCGGGCGGCGGCGTCCTGGCCAAGGTCAGCCGCCGTTTCGGCGAAGGGGTCGTGAACGGCGCGCTGACCGCCCGCGTCGGCATCGCCGCGATGGAGGTCTGCCGCCCCCTGCCCTTCATCAACCAGCCGCGGCCCAAGGTCGGCAACCTTCTGGCCCGCGGGCTGAAGGGGTTGTTCGGGTCCGATTGATGCAGGGCGCGGGCCGGCACACGCCCCGCCCCTGCCTCTGCCGGAAGCGGTGCCCCCGACCGTTTCCATGGCCCCCGGCCATTCCCGGAGTTTTCCTCTGGGGATGAAACAGCCGCGAGGTCCGTTCGCATCCCCTTTCGCCCGCCACCGCAACGCTCTAGCCTGCGCGGCATGAAATGGAACCTGCCCAATGCCCTGACGCTGCTGCGCCTGCTTGCCGCGCCGGGGGTTCCGCTGATGTTTCTGTATTTCAGCCGGCCCTTCGCCGATTTCGCGGCGCTGAGCCTGTTCATCCTTGCCGCCGTGACCGACTGGTTCGACGGCCATCTGGCCCGCGCCTGGGAACAGGAAAGCCGCTTCGGCGCGGCGATGGATCCGATCGCGGACAAGGCGATGGTGGTGATCGCGCTGGTCGTCATCACCGGCTATTCCGGGATGAACGCCTGGCTGATCCTGCCCGCCACCGTGATCCTGTTCCGCGAGGTCTTCGTCAGCGGCCTGCGCGAATTCCTGGGCAGCGATTCGGGCAAGCTGAAGGTGACGAAGCTTGCCAAATGGAAGACCACTGCCCAGATGGTCGCCATCGCCGCGCTGTTCCTGGGGACGGGGCTCGACTATTATGAAAAGGGCCATCCGCCCCTAGTGGGCGAGACGCGCCTGCCCTGGTCGGACAGCTGGTCCGATCTGGCGAACCAGGCGGGGCTGGTGCTGATCTGGTTCGCGGCGGTGCTGACCGCGATCACGGGCTGGGATTACTTCAACAAGGCGCGGCCGTGGCTGCGGGAACCGAAATGACGCTCGACATCCTTTACTTCGCCTGGCTGCGCGAACGCATGGGCGTCCCGCGCGAACGGGTGGAAACGCAGGCCGCGACGGTGACCGAACTGGTCGCGGAACTGATTGCGCGGGGCGAGCGCCATGCCGCCGCCCTGTCCGACCTGTCCGCCGTCCGCGTCGCCGTGGACCAGCAGCTGACCGATCTGGACGCCTCCCTGACGGGCGCGCGCGAGGTCGCGTTCTTCCCGCCGATGACGGGCGGCTGATGCGGGTCCTGGTCCAGTCCGAATCCTTCGATGCCGCCGCCCTGACCGCGGGCTTTGGCACGGGGGGGGACGCGGGCGCGGTCGTCACCTTCACCGGTCTCGTGCGTGGCGACGGCGGGCTGGTCGCGCTGGAAATCGAACATTACCCCGGCATGACCGAACGCGCGCTGGCCGATCACGCGCAGGTGGCAAAGGATCGTTTCGGCCTGACCGACGTGCTGGTCGTCCACCGCCACGGGCGGATCGGGGTGGGCCAGCCGATCATGATGGTCGCCACCGCCGCGACCCACCGCCGCGCGGCGTTCGAGGCCGCCGATTTCCTGATGGACTGGCTGAAATCCCGCGCCCCCTTCTGGAAGCGCGAGATCGGCGAGGGCGGCCCCCGCGGCTGGGTCGAGGCCAAGGACGAGGACGAGGACGCGCTGGCTCGTTGGTAAGGGCGTCCGTTGCATTCTGTCCCCGCCCCGATCATACAGCCCGCGATCAGCGAAAGGCGTCCGCCCATGACCTATCTCGATTTCGAGAAACCGCTTGCCGATCTGGAAGGCAAGGCCGAGGAACTGCGCGCCCTGGCCCGCAGGGGCGAAGGCGTCGATCTGGAAAAGGAAGCCGCCGCCCTGGACCGCAAGGCCGCGGACCTGCTGCGCGACCTTTACAGGAACCTCGATCCCTGGCGGAAGACGCTGGTCGCCCGCCACCCCGACCGGCCGCATTGCAGGGACTATGTCGAGGCGCTGTTCACCGAATGGACGCCGCTGGCGGGCGACCGCGGCTTTGCCGACGACCACGCGGTGATGGGGGGCCTTGCGCGGTTCCGCGACCGGCCGGTGATGGTGATCGGGCAGGAAAAGGGCAACGACACCAAATCGCGCATCCTGCGCAACTTTGGCATGGCCCGGCCCGAAGGCTATCGCAAGGCGATCCGGCTGATGGACATGGCCGACCGATTCCGCCTGCCGGTCATCACGCTGGTGGACACGCCCGGCGCCTATCCCGGCAAGGGGGCCGAGGAACGCGGGCAAAGCGAGGCCATCGCCCGCTGCACCGAAAAATGCCTGCAGATCGGCGTGCCGCTGGTCAGCGTCGTGATCGGCGAGGGCGGATCGGGCGGGGCCGTGGCCTTTGCCACCGCCGACCGCGTGGCGATGCTGGAACATTCGATCTATTCCGTCATCTCGCCCGAGGGCTGCGCCTCGATCCTGTGGAAGGATGCCGACAAGATGAAGGAAGCCGCCGAGGCGCTGCGCCTGACCGCGCAGGACCTGAAAAAGCTGGGCGTGATCGACCGCATCATCACCGAACCCGTGGGCGGCGCCCAGCGCGACCCCGACGAGACTGTGGCCGAGGTCGGGCGCGAGATCGGCGTCCTGCTGGACCAGTTGAAGGACAAGGCCCCGGCCGACCTGATCCGCGACCGCCGGCGCAAGTTTCTGGACATGGGATCGAAGGGACTGGCTGCATGAACCCCTGGGCGCTGCTGGGGCTGGCAGGACTGCTTGAAATCGTCTGGGCCATCGCGCTGAAGCAGTCTCACGGCTTCACCCGCATCGGGCCCACGGTGGTGACGGTGATCGGCGCCTTCGCCAGTTTCTGGCTGCTGGCCGCGGCGCTGAAGGCTTTGCCCGCAGGGTCCGCCTATGCCGTCTGGACCGGCATCGGCGCGATCGGGGTGGCGCTGGTGGGCATCCTGTGGCTGGGCGAATCGGCCTCGCCGCTGAAACTGGTGGGGATCGCCCTGATCGTCAGCGGCATCGCGGCGTTGAAGATGGCCTGAGACGCGGTTAGCCGCCCGTATCTGGACAGACGCGCCGGGCCACCAGCGGGCCGACGATCACGCCGATGCCCGTGGCGAGCAGGGCGACGAACGGCAGGACCGGAAGCCAGGACAGGATCAGGACCAGGGCCATGACCACCGTGGCCGCCAGTTGCGCCGCCGCCGCCATGATCGCTGTGCGGCGGCGTCACGTCATGGGTCAGCCAGGCCGCGTGAAGCCTGTGGAACAGCAGGGACGCCGGCAGTCCGAACAGCACGATCACGGACAGGCCAAAGAAAACCTCCGTGAAAAAGGTGAACCTGACCATGTGCTCAAGCATGCTCCCATGAGAGCTTGAGGCTGGGTACAGGATTTCGATTCTCAACGCCAAAGCAAAGGTGAAGACGACGGCCGTGCAGGCTGCGGTCAGCAGCACCGAGAGGCCGAAAAGAACAGCCAGAAGCGCCTGCGTAGCCTTGTCATGAGGGCCTGACCCCCACGCCCAACCTCCTGTCGCGCACCACGGCAAGCGGGCCCCCGGACATTGCGGCCGAGGGCCTGCCCCCTGACGCAACCGTCAGGCGCCGATCTTTTCCGGCGTCAGGTTGCCGTCCTTGGCCGCCTGATGCGCGGGACCGCGGGCGGCGCGGACGGACTCCT
>CALLYR010000516.1 GCA_937859005.1 uncultured Paracoccus sp.
ATGGGCACGGCGCTGGCCGCGGGGGCGATAGGGCGGTTGTTGCTGGCCGGGCTGTGGCCGGGGGGGCTGCCCGCCGCGCTGGTGGCGACGGCGGCGCTGTCGGGGCTGTTCTGGTGGGCGCTGAGCCGCATGGCCGGGGTGGACCGGGGCAGCGTCCGGGTCTGGCGGCGCGACATCAATGACGACTGACGCCACCCCCGCGACGGACCGGTTCGTCGGCGCCAAGGTGATTCTGACCTGCGGCGATTCGATCCTGGTGATGCGGCGCGATGACATTCCGGCGATCCGCTGGCCCGGCCAGTGGGACCTGCCCGGCGGCAAGCGCGAGAGGGACGAGAGCCCCGTCGAATGCGCCCTGCGCGAACTGGCCGAGGAAACCGGACTGCACCTGTCCCCCGGCCGGCTGCTGCGGGGCGAGCCGCGCCCGTCCGCCAGCCGCCCCGGCCGGACCGGCTGGTATTTCGTGGCCGAGATCACCCCGCTTGAGGCCGCCTCTGCCCGGCTGGGCGACGAGGGGTCGGAGCTGCGGCTGATGCCGCTTGCCGATTTCCTGGCCGATCCGCAGGCCATCGCGCCCTTCCGCCGGATCGTGCGCGAGATGCTGGGGCGGTGACGCTCAGCTTGCGGCGCGCACCAGAGGGCGCAACGCGCTGCCCTTGACCATCCAGCAGGCCGCAAGGGCGGGGGTCGCGATGCTTTCCAGACAGAAGACCGGGCGCCGCGGCGCAGGGCGCGGCTGCATCGTATCGGATACCGGCAGGATCAGCATCAGTGCCAGCGGCAGGAAGAAGCCCAGGGACCCGGTTCCCCGCTATACCCTCGGACAAGGACAGCACCGGATCGCTGTCGGCGCGTTCTGCCGTATCGGGCAGCGCCGAGTTGCCCTCTGCCGCGCTTTCCTGGTTTCGCCGAAGGCCGGCGCGGATCGTCTCAGCGCGGGGGCAGTTCGTCCAGAATCGCCTGAGCTGCCGCGCGCGGGTCGGGGGATTGCCAGACGGGGCGGCCGACGACGATGTGATCGGCCCCGGCGGCCATGGCGGCGGCAGGCGTCTCGATCCGTTTCTGGTCGCCCGCGGCCGCGCCTGCGGGGCGCACGCCGGGCGTCACGATCAGGCGTGAGCCCGGCAGGGCGCGGATCGCCGCCGCCTCGAACGCGCGGGCGGCGCGTTCCACGGTCAGGTCGTGCAGATCGCCCGCCCGCATCAGCCCCGCGTCCAGATCGGCGCGGTCGAGCGAGGTCAGGATCGTGACCGCCAGAATCTTCAGGTCCGACCCCGCCGCGCCCTGTTTCGCGGCCCGCACCACATGCGGATCGCCGTGGACGGTCAGGAAGTCGAGGTCGAAGCGCGCGATGCCGCGCACGGCCGATTCCACCGTGGCGCCGATGTCGAACAGCTTCATGTCCAGGAAGATGCGCTTGCCGTGGTCCTGTTTCAGTTCGTTCGCCAGCGCCAGCCCGCCGCCGGTCAGCATCCCCAGCCCGATCTTGTAGAAGGACACGGCATCGCCCAGCCTGTTCGCCAGTTCCAGCCCGGCGAGTGCGTCCGGCACGTCCAGCGCCACGATCAGACGGTCGTCCATATGCAGCCCATCCCGTTGAAACATCCGGGTTATGGCAGGGAACCGGGCCGCTTGAAAGCCCGTTCGGCCAAGCCCATCTGGGATGCAGGACCTGAAATGGGCCGTGCCATCACGGGCGGTTCCGCAAGGCGGGGGCTGAGAAGGAGATTTTGCCGATGGACATGGAAAAGTTCACGGAGCGGTCGCGCGGTTTCCTGCAGGCGGCGCAGACGATCGCCATCCGCGAGGGGCATCAGCGCGTGATGCCCGAACATCTGCTGAAAGCATTGATGGATGACGATCAGGGGCTGGCCGCCAATCTGATCGCGCGTTCGGGCGGCGACGCCCGTGCGGTGCGCGCCGCCGTCGATCAGGCCGTGGCGAAACTGCCCAGGGTGTCGGGCGGGGACGGTCAGGTCTATGTCGATACCTCGTTGGTGCGCGTGCTGGACGAGGCCGAGAAGCTGGCCAAGAAGGCAGGCGACAGCTTCGTTCCGGTCGAGCGCGTGCTGATGGCGCTGGCGATGGTCAACACGCGGGCCAAGGACGCGCTGGACGCAGGCAAGGTGACGCCGCAGGCGCTGAACGCCGCGATCAACGACATCCGCAAGGGCCGCACCGCCGACAGCGCGTCGGCCGAGGACACCTTCGAGGCGCTGTCGAAATACGCCCGCGACCTGACCGAAGCGGCCGAGCAGGGCAAGATCGACCCGATCATCGGCCGCGACGAGGAGATCCGGCGCACCATGCAGGTGCTGTCGCGCCGCACCAAGAACAACCCCGTGCTGATCGGAGAGCCCGGCGTCGGCAAGACCGCCATCGCCGAGGGGTTGGCGCTGCGCATCGTCAACGGCGACGTGCCGGAATCCCTGCGCAACAAGAAGCTGATGGCGCTGGACATGGGCGCGCTGATTGCAGGCGCGAAATACCGCGGCGAGTTCGAGGAGCGGCTGAAGGCCGTCCTGAAGGAGGTCGAGACCGCCGCCGGCGAGATCCTGCTGTTCATCGACGAGCTGCACGTGCTGGTCGGCGCGGGCAAGACCGATGGCGCGATGGATGCCGCGAACCTCATCAAGCCGGCGCTGGCGCGGGGCGAGCTGCATTGCGTGGGCGCAACGACGCTGGACGAATACCGCAAGTACATCGAGAAGGACGCGGCCCTGGCCCGCCGGTTCCAGCCGGTGATGGTCGAGGAGCCGACGGTCGAGGACACCATCTCGATCCTGCGCGGGATCAAGGAGAAGTATGAGCTGCACCACGGCGTACGCATCTCTGACGCGGCGCTGGTCTCGGCCGCGACGCTGAGCCATCGTTACATCACCGACCGCTTCCTGCCCGACAAGGCCATCGACCTGATGGACGAGGCTGCCAGCCGTCTGCGGATGGAGGTGGACAGCAAGCCCGAGGAACTGGACCAGCTGGATCGCCAGATCCTGCAGATGCAGATCGAGGCCGAGGCGCTGAAGAAGGAAGACGATCCCGCCAGCCGCGACCGGCTGGAGCGGCTGGAGCGTGATCTGGCCGACCTTCAGGACCGCAGCGCCGAAATGACCGCCCGCTGGCAGGCCGAGCGGGACAGGCTGGAAGGCTCGCGCAACATCAAGGAGCAACTGGACCGCGCACGGGCCGAGCTGGATCACGCCAAGCGCGAGGGCAATCTCGCCCGTGCGGGCGAGTTGTCCTATGGCATCATTCCGGGGCTGGAAAAGCAGTTGGCCGAATCCGAAGGGCAGGACGACGGACCGATGGTCGAGGAAGCCGTCCGCCCCGAGCAGATCGCCGAGGTGGTCGAGCGCTGGACCGGCATCCCCACCAGCAAGCTGATGGAGGGCGAGCGCGACAAGCTGCTGAAGATGGAAGAGGAGCTTGGCCGCCGCGTGGTCGGCCAGTTCGAGGCCGTCACCGCCGTGGCGAACGCCGTGCGCCGGGCGCGGGCCGGGCTGAACGACCCGCGCCGTCCGCTGGGCAGCTTCCTGTTCCTGGGCCCGACCGGCGTGGGCAAGACCGAACTGACCAAGGCCATTGCCGAATACATGTTCGACGACGACAACGCGATGGTCCGGGTGGACATGTCCGAGTTCATGGAGAAGCACTCGGTCAGCCGCCTGATCGGCGCGCCGCCCGGCTATGTCGGCTATGATGAAGGGGGCGTCCTGACCGAAGCCGTGCGGCGGCGCCCGTATCAGGTGATCCTGTTCGACGAGGTCGAGAAGGCGCACCCGGATGTCTTCAACGTGCTGCTGCAGGTTCTGGACGACGGCCAACTGACCGACGGGCAGGGGCGCACGGTCGATTTCAAGAACACGCTCATCATCCTGACATCGAACCTCGGCGCTCAGGCGCTGAGCCAGTTGCCGGAAGGGGCCGATTCTTCGGCGGCGCGCGAACAGGTGATGGGCGCGGTCCGCGCGCATTTCCGGCCCGAGTTCCTGAACCGGCTGGACGAGATCATCATCTTCCACCGGCTGACGCGCGAGAACATGGACGCGATCGTCGAAATCCAGCTGATGGGGCTGGAAAAGCGGCTGGCTGAACGCAAGATCACGCTGGATCTGGACGATGCGGCGCACAAGTGGCTGGCCGACGAGGGCTATGACCCGGTGTTCGGCGCCCGCCCCTTGAAGCGGGTGCTGCAGCGCAGCCTGCAG
>CALLYR010000517.1 GCA_937859005.1 uncultured Paracoccus sp.
GGCATGGGCCGCCGGCGAGGGCTGGCATCCCGGCGTCGTCGGCATCGTGGCGGCGCGCCTGAAAGAGGCGACTGCCCGTCCCGCCGTCGTGATCGGCATCGCGGGCGGCGCGGGCAAGGGGTCGGCGCGTTCGGTGCCCGGCGTGGACATCGGCCGCGCGATTGCCCGTCTGGCTGCCGAGGGGCTGATCGAGAAGGGCGGCGGGCACTCCATGGCCGCCGGGCTGACGGTCGCGCCCGCGATGATTCCCGGCGCCATGGCGCGGCTGTCCGAACTGCTGGCCGGACCGATGGCCGGGCGCGAAGGTGCGGACCGGCTGCGAATCTCGGGCCTGCTGGAACCCTCGGCGGCCTCGGTCGAACTGATCGAGGCGCTGGAGCGCGCCGGTCCTTTCGGCGCCGCAGCCCCCGCGCCGCGCTTTGTCTTTGCCGATCAGATCATCGAGCAGGCGGGCGTGATGGGGGACAGCCATCTGCGCCTGCGCTTCCGCAGCATGGGCGCCCCGGCTGTCGAGGCGGTTGCATGGGGCGCGATGAACAGCCCGCTGGGCCAGACGCTGCTGTCGGCGCGCAATCGCCGCTTTCATCTGGCGGGCAAGCTGGAACTGTCGGTCTGGGGCGGCCGACAGCGCCTGCGCCTGCGGCTGGACGACGCCGCCGGGGTCTAGACTGCCTGGGGGCCACGACCCGTCCGCGACGCAGGCTGTCATGACCGGTGGCAGGCCGGGCCGCCTGTCCTTTGGAATCCGGGCCTTCCCATGCGCGCTCCGCCACGATTCCGGCACCCTTTCGGCCGATCACGAGACAACAGGGCGGCGTTGCGCAGATCTTCGGCCTCGGACGATTTTTTCTGCTTGCGTCCTGCGCCGCGGTTGCCTAAACACCGCTCCACGCCAGCGGTAAACGCCGCAGGCGCCAAGGCTGGCCCGTTCGTCTATCGGTTAGGACGTCAGGTTTTCAACCTGAAAAGAGGGGTTCGACTCCCCTACGGGCTGCCACCTGCTTTCAAACAGCATTGATTGTATTGAGCTCCCTTCGGGAAGTGTCCCACGGTTTTCCGGGTTACCCCCGAGGTACGCGAGCGAGTCTTCGACCGCTTCTTCCGAATGCCTGACTCGGGCCCGGAAGGATCCGGGTTGGGACTGGCTATCGTGCAGGATATCGTCAAGTCTCATGGCGGAACGGTCAACTGCCGCGATGCCCCGGTCGGCTGCACCATGGACGTGGTACTGCCGCTTCTCCGAGACGTGCACTCACGCACCTGAAGTGCAGCCAGAGCCGCTTTGCGATGCCCTGTCAGGACAGTTGCTTCTGGAGGGACCGCAAGCGAAGGTTCCGAGAGGCTTGTTGATGTGTCTGTCTTTTTTCGTCAGCGAAGCCGGACTCGAGCAGCCCGTCTGTCTATGGGCGCCTGCCGCCCGGGCGAGCCGCCCGGTCGGGAATGCCGTTCAGCGCGCAGGCCGTCATGCACCGGCCAGCACCCATGAAGGACAAGCCATACCGACGCCCCCCATGTGACGACCTCGCTTTGCGAACGCAGCCTGCGGGCAGGCGCCGCCTTGGGGGCTGGATCGATGCGGGGGGCGCATCCGCCGCCATGGCCGGCCCCCCCCGCAGGCCGCCGGCAGCGTGTGACGGCACCCTTGTCGCCCGACATCAGCGGGGCGGGCGACCGGGCCCTTCGACCCGCTTGGCGTCGGCGGCGTTTTGGTTTCTATCTGAAGCAAAGCCAGCCCCCGGGGGATCAGCCGCATGGAACGCACCCGCCGCGACCGCATCGATACCGCGCTTCTGCTTGTCGCTCTGACGGGGCTGGCGGCGGGGCTGGGGCTGTATCTGGCGGGGCGGCGGGACCTGGCGGATATCGCCTGGATGGTGGGCGTGCTGCCGGTGCTGGCCGGGCTGGTGGCCGAAATCGTCCGCAGCCTTGCGCGGGGCGAGGTGGGGCTGGACATCGTGGCGGCGCTGTCGATGTCGGCGGCGCTGATCTTCGGCGAGACGCTGGCCGCGGCCGTCGTCGCGCTGATGTATTCGGGCGGTACCTTCCTTGAAGCCTATGCCGAAGGCCGCGCGCGGCGCGAGATGCACGCCCTGCTGTCGCGTGTGCCGCGGACGGCCACCCGCCACCGGAACGGCGGGCTGGAAGACGTGGCCCTGGACGCGATCGGTCCCGGCGACCGGCTGCTGATCCGGCAGGGGGACGTGGTTCCCGTGGACGGCGCCGTGGCGTCGGAAACGGCATTCCTGGATACTTCGGCGCTGACCGGGGAATCGCTGCCCGTCCGGCTGTCGCGCGGGGACGAGGCGATGAGCGGGGCCACCAACGCGGGCGAGGCCTTCGATCTGGCCGCGATCCGGCGGGCCGAGGACAGCACCTATGCCGGCATCGTGCGCCTGGTCGAGGAGGCGCAGCGGTCCAAGGCGCCGATGTCGCGGCTGGCCGACCGTTGGTCGCTGGGCTTTCTGGCCGTCACCGTCACGCTGGCCCTGGCCGCATGGTGGTTCACGGGCGATCCGATCCGGGCGGTGGCGGTGCTGGTGGTGGCGACGCCCTGTCCGCTGATCCTGGCGGTCCCCGTGGCGCTGGTGGCCGGCCTGTCGCGCGCCGCGCATTTCGGCGTGCTGATCAAGGGCGCCGGCCCGCTCGAGACGATGGCGCGCATCCGGACCTTGGTCATCGACAAGACCGGCACCCTGACGGATGGC
>CALLYR010000518.1 GCA_937859005.1 uncultured Paracoccus sp.
TGACCGAGGTCGATCCGATCTGCGCCCTGCAGGCCGCGATGGACGGGTTCGAGGTCGTGCTGCTGGAGGATGTGGCGGACAGCGCCGACATCTTCGTGACCACCACCGGCAACCGCGACGTGATCCGCATCGAGCACATGCGCGCGATGAAGGACATGGCCATCGTCGGCAACATCGGCCATTTCGACAACGAGATCCAGGTCGCGGCGCTGCGCAACCACAAATGGACCAACGTCAAGGACCAGGTGGACATGATCGAGATGCCCTCGGGCAACCGCATCATCCTGCTGAGCCAGGGCCGCCTGCTGAACCTCGGGAACGCCACCGGCCATCCCTCCTTCGTGATGTCGGCCAGCTTCACCAACCAGGTGCTGGCGCAGATCGAGCTGTGGACGCGCGGCGACGATTACCGGCCGGGCGTTTATATCCTGCCCAAGGCGCTGGACGAAAAGGTCGCGCGGCTGCATCTGGACAAGATCGGGGTCCGGCTGACGCAGTTGCGCCCCGATCAGGCCGACTATATCGGCGTCCCCGTCGAGGGGCCGTTCAAATCGGATCATTACCGTTACTGAACATGATACTGCTGTGGCGCACGATCGGGATAGTGACAGCGGGGCTGGCCGTTCTGGGCACCGTGCTTCCGATCATGCCCACGGTGCCGTTCCTGATCGTGGCGGCCTATGCCTTCGACCGCTCGTCGCCGCGGTTCCACAAGATGATCATGTCGCATCCGATCTTCGGCCCGCAGGTCCGCGACTGGCGCGAACACGGCGCCATCTCGCGGCGGGTCAAGATGCTGGCGGTGGGCGGCATGGCGGTGGGGCTGTGCATCAGCTTCTTCATCCTGACGCCGAAGCTGTGGCTGGCGCAGGTGGTCATCCTGGCGCTGGTGTCGGTCTATATCGTGACCCGGCCCGCGCCGCCCGCGCAGGTCTGAGCGTCAGGGCGCCGCCAGCAACCGCTTGATCCCCGCCACATGGCCGGGGCTTGCCCCTATCGCGTCGGCGGCCAGCGCCTCGGCGGATTCGATCAGCGCATCGCCGGGCACGATACGGTCGGTCAGACCCCAGGCCAGCGCCTCGGTTGCCTCGATCTTCTGCCCTGCCATCAGGATCATGGCGGCGCGGGACGGGCCGACCAGCCGCGCCGCCGTGTCCGGGGCCGTCGGCGGCGAGACGTTC
>CALLYR010000519.1 GCA_937859005.1 uncultured Paracoccus sp.
ATGGGCGGGGTCGAACTGCCCAGCTATCGCGGCGACATCATCAACGGCTTCGACTTCACCGCCGATGCGCGCGTGCCCGATCCGCGGCGGATGCTGCAGGCCTATACCCAGGCGGCGGCCAGCCTGAACCTGCTGCGCGCGTTTTCCACCGGCGGCTATGCCGACATCCACCGGGTGCAAAGCTGGATCGCCGATTTCACCGGCGGACCCGAGGCCGCGCGGTATCGCGACATCGCCGAACGCATCAGCGACGCCATGGCCTTCATGCAGGCTGCGGGCGTGACCGCGGAAACCGCGCATGTGCTGGGCTCGGTCGAGTTCTATACCAGCCATGAGGCCCTGCTGCTGGAATATGAGGAGGCGCTGGCCCGGATCGACTCGACCACCGGCCTGCCGGTCGCGGGATCGGGCCACATGCTGTGGATCGGCGACCGCACCCGGCAAGTGGACGGCGCGCATGTCGAATTCTGCCGCGGCGTGCAGAACCCGATCGGGCTGAAATGCGGCCCCTCGATCTCGACCGACGACCTGAAGGCGCTGATGGCGCGGCTGAACCCCGACAACGAACCGGGCCGGCTGACGCTGATCGCGCGGTTCGGCGCAGGCACCGTGGGCGACCACCTGCCGCGCCTGATCCGCGCCGTGCAGGACGAAGGCGCGAATGTCGTGTGGTCCTGCGATCCGATGCACGGCAACACGATCAAGTCGGCCTCGGGCTACAAGACCCGGCCCTTCGATTCGGTGCTGCGCGAGGTGCGCGAGTTCTTTGCCGTCCATGCGGCGGAAGGCACGATTCCTGGCGGCGTCCATTTCGAGATGACCGGCAAGGACGTGACCGAATGCATCGGCGGCGTCCGCGCGGTGACGGACGAGGATCTGTCCAACCGCTATCACACCGCCTGCGACCCGCGGCTGAACGCCAGCCAGTCGCTGGAACTGGCGTTCCTCGTGGCCGAGGAACTGCGCGCCCGCCGCACCGGCACCGCCGCGCGCGAGTTGCGCAACGCCGGCTGAAAGGTCGCACTGGTCTGATGGGGCGCCGCCGCGGGGCAACCTGCAGCGGCGTTTCCGCTTGTGGGAAAGAATGAAACCGCCCTGCATCCGCTGTGCGGGCGCTCAGCAGGGTGCTCAGTCCTTTTTCTGGCCGCCGTCGATCACCCGGAACCGCGCGCGGCGGCTTTCGGGCGAAGGGGGCGCATAGGGTCCCGCGGGACGCCAGGGCGCCGGGGGTTCGGCAAAGCCGCTGGCCGAAGGCGAGGGCTCCAGCACCTTCGCCCCTTCGATCACCGGGAAAACCTTGTCGCCCGTCAGATCGAAACGGCGCGGATTGGTGCCGATATCGCCTTCGCTTGCCAGACAGCCCAGCGCGCGCGTGACATCCCCCAGATCCGACCGCAAGGGCAGCAGCAGCATCCGCCCCGACAGCAGCGGGCGGCCGTAGCCTGCGGGCGATTCCAGCGTCAGTTCCGCAATCTGCGGGCCGCGGAACACGGTTTCCAGCACATCCGACAGCCGCCCCCGCGACGACGGGTTCAGCAGCGCGCACAGCGGCATCCCCCGCACCTCCATCCCCATCAGGTCGATCAGATGCCGCCCAGCGACGCGGAACCGCGCCGAGCCGGGGGCGATTCGTTCCAGTACGAAGGCATGGTCCAGCACCCGCCGCATGCCGCGCGGCTCGACATCGGCGC